>NZ_JANLOG010000118.1:0-18633 GCF_025466205.1 Pseudomonas sp. 13B_3.2_Bac1 | reverse complement strand
CACGGCTAACGAAGATTATTTCGACAGAAACCGCATCCCTTCCTCAAGCCCGCGCAGGGTCAGCGGATACATCTGATCCTCGATCAAATCGCGCACGATATTGGTCGACGAGGTATAGCCCCAGGTGTCCTTCGGATACGGGTTGATCCAGATGAGCTTCTTGTACTTCTCCATGAAGCGCTGCATCCACACATAACCCGGCTCTTCGTTCCAGTGCTCGACGCTGCCGCCGGCCTGGGTGATTTCGTAGGGCGCCATGGCGGCGTCACCGATGAAGATCACTTTGTAGTCGGCGCCATACTTGTGCAGCAGATCCTGCGTCGAGAAACGCTCGGACGTGCGGCGCATGTTGTTCTTCCACACCGACTCATAAATGAAGTTGTGGAAGTAGAAGTACTCCAGATGCTTGAACTCGGTCTTGCAGGCCGAAAACAATTCCTCGCAGATCTTCACGTGCGCATCCATCGAGCCGCCGATGTCGAACAGCAGCAACAGCTTTACCGTGTTGCGCCGTTCGGGGCGCATCTGGATATTCAGCAGGCCGGCGTCCTTGGCGGTGTGGTCGATGGTGCCGTCGATATCCAGCTCTTCCGCCGCACCCTGACGGGCGAACTTGCGCAAGCGACGCAGGGCAACCTTGATGTTGCGCGTGCCCAGCTCCACCGAATCGTCGAGGTTCTTGTACTCGCGCTGATCCCAGACCTTGACCGCTTTGCCCTGACGCTTGCCGGCGTCGCCGACCCGAATACCTTCCGGGTTGAAGCCGCCGGAACCGAATGGGCTGGTGCCGCCGGTGCCGATCCATTTGTTGCCGCCGGCGTGACGTTCCTTCTGTTCTTCCAGACGTTTCTTGAACTCTTCGATCAGCTTGTCCAGGCCGCCGAGGGACTGGATCGCCGCGCGTTCCTCATCAGTCAGCGAACGCTCGAATTCCTTGCGCAGCCAGTCTTCGGGAATCAGCGCCTGCAAGTGATCGTCGAGCTTTTCCAGGCCATTGAAGTAGGCGCCGAACGCGCGGTCGAACTTGTCGAAATGCCGTTCGTCCTTGACCAGAATCGCCCGCGACAAGTAGTAGAACTCGTCCATGTCGGCGAAAGTCACGCGCTGTTTCAGCGCGTTGATCAGGTCGAGCAGCTCGCGCACCGACACCGGCACCTTGGCGGCACGCATTTCATTGAACAGGTTGAGCAGCATGACGATGCCCTTATCGAGAGCCGCGACGGCTCATGAATGCCAGGCGCTCAAGCAACTGCACGTCCTGTTCGTTCTTCACCAGGGCGCCGGCAAGTGGCGGAATGGCCTTGGTCGGATCGCGTTCGCGCAGCACCGCTTCGCCGATGTTGTCGGCCATCAGCAGCTTCAGCCAGTCCACCAGTTCGGAAGTCGACGGCTTCTTCTTCAGCCCCGGCACCTTGCGCACGTCGAAGAACACGTCCAGCGCTTCGCTGACCAGATCCTTCTTGATGTCCGGGTAGTGCACATCGACGATTTTCTGCAGGGTACTGCGATCCGGGAAGGCGATGTAATGGAAGAAGCAGCGGCGCAGGAAGGCGTCCGGCAGCTCTTTCTCGTTGTTCGAGGTAATGATGATGATCGGGCGCTTCTTGGCCTTGATGGTCTCGTCGATTTCGTAAACGTAGAACTCCATCTTGTCGAGTTCTTGCAGCAAGTCGTTGGGGAACTCGATGTCGGCCTTGTCGATTTCGTCGATCAGCAGAATCACCCGCTCTTCCGACTCGAAAGCCTCCCACAGCTTGCCCTTCTTCAGGTAGTTGCGCACATCGTGGACTTTTTCGTTGCCCAGTTGCGAGTCGCGCAGACGGCTGACCGCATCGTACTCGTACAGACCCTGATGGGCCTTGGTGGTGGACTTGATGTGCCAGGTGATCAGCTTGGCGCCGAACGATTCGGCCAGTTGCTCGGCGAGCATGGTCTTGCCGGTGCCCGGTTCGCCCTTGACCAGCAGCGGCCGCTCCAGGGTGATGGCGGCGTTGACCGCCAGCTTCAGGTCATCGGTGGCGACGTAGGCCTGGGTGCCTTCGAACTTCATCTGCTAATCCTCGAACGATAACGCCGACCTGCACGGGCAGGGCGGGGGGCGAAAAAATCGGATGCCCCGACTATAACGCGCAGCCCGGTCGACTGTGAACGCAGACGGCTTATTCAGTCTCTGAATGGAGCGTCACATGTTGACTCAGTTTCGGCCGATAGCCAGCATTCAGGGCTTGCTGATTTAGCGATAGCCTCCAGGATGCCCACTAAATCTGTGGCGAGGGAGCTCGCTCCCGCTGGGCTGCGAAGCAGCCCATTATCTGATGAAGGACGTGCATGATGTTACCGATGAAACGCCCCCGCCTGTCGGCGGTTCGTGTCTGGTCTGATTTTTGTCTGGAACTGACCTTTATCGATGATCAGCGATGGGTGGTCGATTTGAGTCAAGATCTTCAAGACGGTCCAGGACTCCAGCCATTGCTGGACCCTGAGATATTCGCCTCTGTAATCCTGGGCGATCACGGCTGGAGTGTGGAATGGCCGGAACCGGATATTCAGATCGGCGCAGATACACTCTATTTGGAAATGCTGGCGCAGCGCTCTAGCCCGCATCCGGCTTAGGCCGCTCATACCGCGCATTAAAGGCTTGAATGAAACCATTGCGCAAAATCTGCAAAAATGCTTCGAACGCGCTGATGTTTTGCTGGTGCACGTTGCCACTGAGTTCGACCTTGGTGGCGAACTGGTTTTTCGCCTGGTTCTTCAGCACGGTTTCCGTGCCGCCGACGATGGCCTCCCAGACTGAGCGGAAGATGCTCTTGTCCTTGTTTTCGACGTCCTGTTGCCAGTTGAACACTTCGACGTCGCGCAGCAACGGTTTGATGTAGCCAGTGACCTGGGCTTTTTTCGCCTGGGCTTCGATGACCACGTCACCATGCCCGGCGTTGAAGTCGAACTTGCCGTAGGCCGAGGCGAAGTCGTTCAAGCGCTTGAGTTCGATGTCGCGGGCACGCAGGCGGAACTGGAAGTCCTCGAAATTGCTCAGCGGATCGAAAGTCGCCGTGGTTTCCAGCGGTGCCTGGCCGAGCAGTTTGGCCTTGCCTTCGAAACGGGCGTCGCGTTTACCCTGTTTGTCGACCACGTTGGTCAGGTTGTAGATGCTCGCTTCGACATTGCTGGCGTTCATGTTGACCGGCGGTTTGGAATTGAAATTGCGGAAACTGATCTTGCCATCGTGGATCTGTACTTCGTCGAGGGTGATCGGCAGCAGCTTGCCCAGTTGTGCCCGCCAGTCAGTGCCTTTACCGGTCTGTGAATTCTGTTTGTTGGGGCCGCCATCGACGAAGTTGATCTCGGGATTGAAGAATTGCACCTGCGCTACCACGGCATGGTCGTACCACAGCGAGTGCCAACTGACCGCCAGATCGATCACGGGCGCGTTGACGAACGGCACCGGTACCTTGCCGTCGACCTTGACGATTTTCAGGCCGTTAATCCGGTAGGCGCCGCGCCACAGGGCCAGATCGACGTCGGTGACCTGGCCACGGTAATCGCCCATGTCGGCCAGTTTGTCGTTCAAGTAATCGCGCACCACGTAGGGCAGGGCGATGTGCAGGACGATCAGCAGCACAACGACGACGGCAAAAATCCCTAATGGCCAGCTGTAGCGACGCTTCATGGCAACAATTCCCGAACGATGTAAGCGATTGACTGTAGCGCGGCGCAGACGTTCGACCCGACTGGACTGTGCCCGGCAACAGGCATACCTTGAAAGGCTGAATTCAACGCTGCATAAGGACCCAGCCATGAGCCGTATTTTCGCTGACAACGCCCATTCCATCGGCAATACGCCGCTGGTGCAGATCAACCGCATCGCGCCGCGCGGCGTGACCATCCTGGCCAAGATCGAGGGGCGCAACCCCGGTTATTCGGTCAAGTGCCGGATCGGCGCGAACATGATCTGGGACGCCGAAAGCAACGGCAAACTCAAGCCGGGCATGACCATTGTCGAGCCGACATCGGGCAATACCGGCATCGGTCTGGCCTTCGTTGCCGCCGCCCGTGGTTACAAATTGATGCTGACCATGCCGGCCTCGATGAGCATCGAGCGGCGCAAGGTGCTCAAGGCACTTGGCGCAGAACTGGTACTGACTGATCCGGCCAAGGGCATGAAAGGCGCGATCGAGAAGGCCGCCGAAATCGTTGCCAGCGACACTGGCAAATACTTCATGCCATCGCAGTTCGATAACCCGGCCAACCCGGCGATCCATGAAAAAACCACCGGCCCGGAAATCTGGAACGACACCGACGGCGCCGTTGATGTGCTGGTGGCCGGGGTCGGGACCGGCGGAACCATCACCGGGGTTTCGCGGTATATCAAGAATACCCAGGGCAAACCGATTCTATCGGTGGCGGTGGAGCCGGTGTCTTCGCCGGTGATCAGCCAGGCACTGGCGGGCCAGGAGATCAAACCGAGCCCGCACAAGATTCAGGGGATTGGCGCCGGTTTCGTGCCGAAAAACCTTGACCTGTCGATGGTCGACCGGGTGGAGCAGGTCACCGACGAAGAGTCCAAGGCCATGGCACTGCGCCTGATGCAGGAGGAGGGGATCTTGTGCGGTATCTCTTGCGGCGCGGCCATGGCCGTAGCAGTGCGTCTGGCGGAGACCCCGGAAATGCAGGGCAAGACCATCGTGGTGATTCTGCCGGACTCCGGTGAGCGTTATCTGTCGAGCATGCTGTTCAGCGATCTGTTCACGGAACAGGAGAATCAGCAGTAATCGAATTGATGCAGATCAGTCGGGATTCAGGAACCTTATGCTAATAAATGCTTTGTTGCGCAATTCTTAACACTGAATCTTTGGTTCGGCGGGTGTTGCCCCACGCCGGTAGTGTTTATCATTGCCGGCTGCCATGCCTGGTGAAGGGCCATGCGCAGCGTTGTCTTTATTCAAGGAGTCGTTGATGACCTTTTCGTTAGCCGCCAAGGTGTTGGTGTTGCTGCTGTTTGTGGGCAGCATCCTCTATGTGCATTTGCGCGGCAAGGCGCGTCTGCCGGTACTGCGTCAGTTCGTCAATCACTCGGCGCTGTTCGCTCCGTACAACGCGCTGATGTACCTGTTCTCCGGCGTTCCGTCCAAGCCGTATCTGGATCGCAGCAAGTTCCCGGAACTTGACGTGCTGCGCGATAACTGGGAAACCATTCGCGACGAGGCCATGCACCTGTTCGACGAGGGCTATATCCGCGCCGCCGAGAAGAACAATGACGCCGGTTTCGGCTCGTTCTTCAAGAAGGGCTGGAAGCGTTTCTACCTCAAGTGGTACGACAAACCGCTGCCATCGGCCGAGACTCTGTGCCCGAAAACCGTGGCGCTGGTCAGTGCGATCCCTAACGTCAAAGGCGCGATGTTCGCGCTGTTGCCGGGTGGCAGCCACCTGAACCCGCACCGCGATCCGTTTGCCGGTTCCCTGCGCTATCACCTGGGCCTGTCGACGCCGAACTCCGACGACTGCCGGATCTTCGTTGACGGTCAGGTCTACGCTTGGCGCGACGGTGAAGACGTGATGTTCGACGAGACCTACGTGCACTGGGTCAAGAACGAAACCGATCAGACCCGCGTCATTCTGTTCTGTGACGTCGAACGACCACTGAGCAACCGCCTGATGACTCGCATCAACCGCGCCATCAGCGCCTGGCTGGGACGTGCCACCGCCCCGCAGAACCTTGACGACGAACGTGTCGGTGGGATCAACCAGGCTTACGCCTGGAGCAAGAACTTCAGCGACCGGTTCAGCGGCGTGGTCAAGCAGTGGAAGCGCCGCAATCCCAAGGCCTACCGCGTCCTGCGCCCGGTGCTGGCAGTGGTGGTGTTGACGTTGCTGGGGTATTGGCTGTTTGGTTGAAGCCGGATGTTGAAATGAAAAAACCGCTCCTTGTGAGCGGTTTTTTATTATCTGTGAGTCAGCGGCGCCCGGCGAGAACGTTGGGTTCGTCTTCAATGCCTGCAATCAGTAGCTGCAGAAAGCGCTGCTGATTGGCTGATAGCCCGGATGACACAATCTTTTCTTCTGTTTTGATTGATCTTTTCTTAGCGGGGGATTTCTTGACTGATTTGCGCATGCTCCCTCCCTCATTGATCATTACTTGAGCTGTTTTCACGATACTTTACTCTCCACTGCGAGGACAAGACGACCTTCCAAATCAAATTTGAAGCCGAGCTTTGTATAAACAGGAATTGCTCCCTGCATCGGCTCCTGGACTTCAATGAACTTGCTGCCGATTATTTGGGCGAACTCATCGATGACCATCATTGCCAAGGTTCCGATACGATTTTTCAGTGGGTGAGAATCTCCGGGTCGCCCTTCCAATCGTACGATTCGAATACGTTGGCGGCTTTTGTTCGGATTGACGAAACACAGTCCGCAGAGCTGTTCTTCGAACCAGATCGCGATATCCAGCGACAGGGGTTCTCGTGATTTCCATGCGGCAACCTCTCGCCAGCAAAAAAGTGGATTCTCCCAGAGCTCGAACGCGCTCAGTGCTATGGCGTCGATGGCTTCGAAGCGTACTTTTGACAAGTCTTGCCGCGCTGGTAGCTGCAATAGAGCTTTGGCGATGCTTGCCTGTTTCCTGGCCTGCGACCTGTGCAACTGATACCGCAAATTCGTCCGTTCCCTTGGCATGTGATTTCGAGCATTCCCTGTCTCCCCATCAATGGGCCTATCCGTTGCTCATCAGCCTATGCGCCAGCCTTCGACCTGTCCCTGCTGGCCCTTTGTCCAAATCATTGCAATCCATGTCCCGCGCTGGTTATAGTCGGCGCTCGTGAATCAGCTGATTCACTCTCCAAACCCTTCAAAAAAGATCAGCCCCAATGCCTGCATCCCTCATCAACGCGGTAGTCGATTCAGCGGTCAACGCTGGCGTCGTGCCGTGCGGGAATCAGCAGCCAGGGCAGATCAGTCATTACCCTCCACCTGTCAGTAGCACGCCGGTGTGCGCCGTCGTATCACCGCCGGGCGTTGGCGTTTCGGGCTGATCGGCATTCATTGCTGACCCCTGCGCCCGCCAGAAAAACCTACTGAATTTTCAGCTTCGGCTGAGTTGGCTATTGGCCTGACTACAGGTGGTATTCATGTTTGTCCTTTCGAAAAAATCCGCGCTCGCGGCGACGTCCACGAGCCTGTTCGTTCTGCTGTGGAGCAGCGGGGCGATCTTCTCCAAATGGGGGCTGGCCCACGCCTCGCCCTTTGCCTTTCTGCTGATTCGCTTTGTGATCGCCCTGTGTGGGTTGCTGCTGTTGGCGCCGCTGCTCAAGTTGAGGCTGCCCAAGGGCGGTCGGCCGATGCTGTTTGCGATGGCTACGGGCGTGGTGTTGTTGGGGGCCTATCAGATTTTCTATCTGCTGGCGCTCAACACCAAAGTCACGCCGGGGGTGATGGCGACCCTCATGGGCGTACAGCCGATCCTCACTGTGGTGTTGATGGAACGCCAGCGCTCGGCGAGCCGGATGTTCGGTCTGGCGCTGGGGCTGGCCGGGTTGATCATGGTGGTTTATCAGGGGATCGGGCTGGCGGGGATGTCCTGGGCAGGGATGCTGTTCGGTCTGCTGGCGCTGGCGAGCATGACCCTCGGCTCGATCATGCAGAAACGCATCACCGACAATCCCCTCGGTACGCTGCCGGTGCAGTACCTGGCCGGGCTGTTGCTGTGCGGGATCTTTGTGCCGTTTCAGCCGTTCCACTTTGAACACAACGCAGGTTTCATCGTGCCGGTGTTGTGGATGGGGCTGGTGGTGTCGGTGCTGGCGACGCTGTTGCTGTATCGCCTGATCGCCCGCGGCAATCTGGTGAATGTCACCAGCCTGTTCTATCTGGTGCCAGCGGTGACGGCGGTGATGGACTACCTGATTTTCGGTAATCGTCTGGCGGCGTTGAGTGTGCTGGGAATGCTGTTGATCATTGTCGGTCTGGCGTTTGTGTTCCGTAAAACTGCTTGAAAACCTTCAGGCCAACCCGGGCATTTTCAGTGTCTGGGCCGGCCTCTTCGCGAGCAAGCCCGCTCCCACCATTGGAATGCATTCCTCCTGTGGGAGCGGGCTTGCTCGCGAAGACTGACTTGTTAACGCCGCAAATCAGCGGACGGTTACGGCAGCGGGCTTCACCACCGCAGGCTTCAACACCAACCACAACGCCAGCGCAATCAACACCCCGCCATAAACATGCGCCATCGACAATGGCTCATCCAGCAACAGCGCCCCCCACAACACGCCGAACGGCGGGATCATGAAGGTCACGGTCATCGACTTCACCGGGCCGATCGAACTCATCAGGCGGAAATAAATGATGTAGGCGAACGCGGTGCAACCCAGGCCCAGGCCCAGCAGCGACAGCCAGACACTCCAGCCACCCCAGCTCGCCGGGGGCTGCGTGATCACGCTGTAGCCGAACAACGGCAACAGGAACAACGTCGCGCCGAGCATGCTGCCCACGGCCGAAAGCCGGCTGTCGAGGCCACCGGCATGATCCAGCCAGCGTCGCGTCAGGAACCCGGCAAAGCCGTAGCAGGTGGTGGCGAGCAGGCAGGCGAGGGCGCCCATCAGCAGTTGCAGATCGAATGCCACGGGACCGGCGCGGGTCAATACGCCGACGCCGAACAGACCGAGGAATACGCCGCCAAATTTGGCCGCGGTGAGCTTTTCACTGAAAAACAACGCGCCAATCAACACACCCATCAATGGCGTGGTGGCGTTGAAGATGGCCGAGTAACCGGCCGGCAACACTTGGGCCGCGACCGAGTACAGCGTCGCCGGAATCCCCGAGTTGATTACCCCCAGCAGCATCACCGTTTTCAGCTTTCCCTTGAAATCCCAACTGATGCGCATCAGGCCGAGAATCACCAGCAGCCCCACAGCCGCAATCGATACGCGAAAGAACGCGGTGGGAATGGTGCCGATCACCGGGGCGATGATGCGCATGAACAGAAAGCTCGCACCCCAGATCGCTGCCAGCGACAACAAACGAAAGATATCGACAGGGCTCACGGTGGGCACTCCTTCCTTGATGGGGACGAGAGTGTTGCCGAGCGCCCCGACGATGGCAACCGCTAAACGGGCATTTAATTTCGCACTCAGAGTACGAAACGCGTCACCAGACCATTGAGGTCGATCGCCAGCCGTGACAGTTCCTGACTGGCGGCAGAGGTCTGGGTGGCACCGGCGGCGGTTTGGGTCGAGAGGTCGCGGATGGTCACCAGATTCTGGTCAACCTCACGCGCCACCAGCGCCTGTTGTTCGGCGGCACTGGCGATTACCAGGTTGCGCTGGTTGATCTGCGAAATCGACGCGGTGATTTTCTCCAGGGCCTGACCGGCACTGTTGGCCCGACGGAGTGTGTGGCTGGCTTGCTCGGCACTGCTTTGCAGCGCTCCGACGGTGGCACCGGTGCCTTGTTGGATACTGCTGATCATCAACTCGATTTCTTCGGTGGAGTTCTGCGTGCGTTGTGCCAGCGAGCGCACTTCATCGGCGACCACCGCAAAGCCGCGTCCGGCTTCACCGGCGCGCGCCGCTTCGATGGCGGCGTTGAGCGCCAGCAGGTTGGTCTGCCCGGCGATGCCGCGAATCACCTCCAGCACCTTGCTGATGTCCTGGGCCTGCGTGGCCAGGCCTTCGGCTTGCTCGGAGGCGCCGAGTACCGCGCCGACCAGTTCCTGGATCGAACTGATGGTCTCGCTGACCTGCACATGGCCATGCTTGCTGTCCTCGTTCGAGGCTTCGGACGCCTCGGCGCTGGACACCGCGTTGGCGGCAACTTCATCCACCGCCGTGCTCATCTCGGTGACGGCCGTGGCGGCCTGCTCGATCTGGTCGTTTTGCTGTTGCAGGCCACGGGTGCTCTGTTCCATCACCGAACTCATTTCCTCGGCGGCGGAGGCCAGTTGTTGCGCCGATTCGCTGATGCCCCGGATGGTCGAGCGCAGATTGCCTTGCATCTCGGCGAGGGCCGAGAGCAACTGCGCCGCCTCATCGCGACCGTTGTCGGCGATCTGGCCGCTGAGATCGCCGGCGGCAATTTTTTGCGCGACGTTCAGCGCCTGATTGATCGGTGTAGTGATGCTGCGGGTCAGCAGCCAGGCGAGCAGCAGGGTGGCGATCAGGGCGACAACGATGATCGTCGCGACAATCCACAGCGCTCGCTGGTACATCGCAGCCGCGGCCCGGGCGGCGGCTTCAGCGCCTTGCTGGTTAAGGCTGATCATCTGCTCCAGAGTCTTGTCGAGCACTTTGCCCTGCGGGGCCAGATCATTGTTCAGGCGGTTGTAGGCCTGTTCGTTTTGCCCAGCGTCAATCTGGCTGATGATCTGGTCGAGAATGCTCAGGTACCGGGTGATGTCGGCGTTCAAACCGTCGAGCATCATGCGTTCCTGATCGCCGGCGAGTAAGGCTTCATGGCTTTTCAGGCGTTTGAGCAATTCTTCGCGCTGCACCTGGATCAGACCTTTACTGCGCTCACGCACGGCCGGTTGGGTGCTGGTGATCAGGCGCAGAGATTCGAGGCGGATGCTGGCGATATTCGCCGCGGCGTCATGAATGCTTTCGATACTCGGCATCCACGATTCTTCGATGACCGCGGCGCTTTCACGCAGGGTTTTCATTTGACCCAGGCCGAACAGGCCAACGATCACCAGCAGACCGGCCAGCACGGCAAAACTCAAACCAGCGCGCAAACCGATGCGCAGATTGCGGATAGACATCAAAGTGCTCCTTGATCTATGGGGGAGAGGTCGTCCTCGTGGGCCGAGGATCTTGTTGTGGGGCGGGTGCTGGCGGGCTGTATATCAAAGTGCCACTATTTTGGTAAGACCAATCGGTACGCTCTCCTGCCCCGCAATTGCCAACAGGGGCAAAGCCGCAAGCCAGAGGCCTGACCTGGTGATTGGATCCGAAAGCCAGAGAATTCGCGGTCTGGCGCGGGAATGCCGAGCAGACCGAACGAGTGATTAATTGACCGAACGGTCATCTGAAAAAACTTTGATAAAAACTGTGTCGCTGTACAACGCTGACGCGCATTTGGCAGAAATTGCACTTCTCCTGCGCGTGCATCCGTGGCTAAGCTCAGGCACAGATTTCCACATGCACGCAGAGGTCTCATCTATGCCGCAGCAATGGCCAGCCGCCGACATCGCCCGCATGATCCTCGATGGCTTTGACGATTATCGCGAGCATTTCCGGCGGATTACCGACGGTGCCCGCGAGCGCTTCGAGCAGGCACGCTGGCAGGAGGCGCAGACCGCGTCGGCGGCGCGGATCAACCTCTACGAAGAAAAGGTCGGCGAAACCATCGCCCGCCTGCGCGAGCATTTCGACGATGAGACGCTGATGAATGTCAGCAGTTGGCCGCTGGTGAAAAGCGCCTACATCAGCCTTATCGACCTGCGCTTCGACGATGAGCTGTCCGAGACCTGGTACAACTCGATCTTCTGCGGGCTGTTCAGCCACGACCTGATCAGCGACGGCTGCATGTTCATCCACACCACCCGGCCGAGCCTGCGCCGCGCCCGGGCTGCGCAAACCCGCACCTACAAGCCGCAAGGGCAGCTGTCGTCGATGCTCGCCAGCATTTTTGCCGACTATCGCTTCAGCGAGGATTACGCCGATCTGCCCGGCGACCTGCAGCGCCTCGAAGCACAGTTGCGCGAGAACCTGCCGGACTGGGTGTGCAAGGATCCGGAGCTGAGCGTCGAGCTGTTCTCCTCGGTGCTGTACCGCAACAAGGGCGCGTATCTGGTCGGGCGCATCTACACCCGCGACGAGCAGTGGCCGCTGGTGATTCCATTGCTGCACCGTGAGGGTCGGGGGATTCAGATCGACGCGCTGATCACCGACGAAGCCGACGTGTCGATCATCTTCTCCTTCACCCGTTCCTATTTCATGGTCGATGTGCCGGTGCCGGCGGAGTTCATCGGCTTCCTGCGGCGCATTCTGCCGGGCAAGCACATCGCCGAGCTGTACACCTCGATCGGCTTCTACAAGCACGGCAAATCCGAGTTCTACCGGGCGCTGATCAATCATCTGGCCAACACCGACGACCAGTTCATCATGGCCCCCGGCGTGCGCGGCATGGTCATGAGCGTGTTTACCCTGCCGGGCTTCAACACCGTGTTCAAGATCATCAAGGACCGTTTCTCGCCGTCGAAAAACGTCGACCGGGCGACGGTGATCGAGAAGTACCGACTGGTGAAAAGCGTCGACCGGGTCGGGCGCATGGCCGATACCCAGGAGTTCGCCGATTTCCGTTTTCCGCTGAGCAAGTTCGATCCGGCATGTCTGGAAGAACTGCTTGAGGTCGCGCCGTCGACGGTCTCGGTCGAAGGCGACACGGTGCTGATCCGCCACTGCTGGACCGAGCGCCGCATGACCCCGCTCAACCTTTACCTGGACAACGCCAACGAAGCTCAGGTGCGCGAGGCACTGGAGGATTACGGCCTGGCGATCAAGCAACTGGCGGCGGCCAACATTTTTCCCGGCGACATGCTGCTGAAGAACTTCGGCGTCACTCGTCACGGCCGGGTGGTGTTCTACGACTACGACGAGATCTGCTTTCTGACCGAAGCCAATTTCCGTCACATCCCGGCGCCGCGCACACCTGAAGACGAAATGGCCTCGGAACCGTGGTACTCGATCGGGCCGCTGGATGTGTTCCCGGAAGAGTTTCCGCCGTTCCTGTTCGCCGATGCCGGGCAGCGCAAACTGTTCGATCAGTTGCATGGCGAGTTGTATAACGCTGATTACTGGAAGGGTTTGCAGGAGGCGATTCGGGCGGGGAAAGTCATCGATGTGTTTCCTTATCGGCGTAAAGGCCTCGACAACGAATAACTCCCAAGTGAACACAGTGTGGTGAGGGGATTTATCTTGTGGCGAGGGGATTTATCCCCGATGGGGTGCGAAGCCCCCCCCCAAAAACCATTCAACTCAGACGCTTCAGATTGACTTTCATATCCGGTCGGCGGCTGCTGCGCAGCCGATCGGGGATAAATCCCCTCGCCACAAGAGCACCTCGCAGTCGTGTTCAGTGATGCAAATCTGCGACAATCGCCCCCCTGCATAAACAGACGACCGAATTGCGTACCCGATGACCGACGAATCGCCCTCCATCGACAAACTGCTGAAAAACCTCGATCACGCCATGCTCGCCGACCGTCACCGGCTGCGGCGGCAGTTGCTCGAGCTGCGCAAGAAGCCCGACGAGGCCAAGCTGGCCCAGTGGGTGGCGCGCATGCAGGCGTCCTGCGATCAAGTGCTGGCGCGCCGTGCCAGCCTGCCGGTGATTCGTTACGACGACAGCCTGCCGATTGCCGCCAAGCGCGATGAGATCAAGGCTGCGCTGGAGAAGCATCAGGTCCTGATCATCGCCGGCGAAACCGGCTCGGGTAAAACCACCCAGTTGCCGAAAATCTGCCTGGAAATCGGTCGCGGTCAGCACGGTTTGATCGGTCACACCCAGCCGCGCCGAATTGCGGCGCGCAGCGTTGCCAGCCGGGTGGCCGAAGAACTCGGCACACCGCTGGGTTCGCTGGTCGGCTATCAGGTGCGCTTCGAAGATCAGAGCGATTCCAACACCCTGATCAAACTGATGACTGACGGCATCCTGCTGGCGGAAACCCAGAACGATCGCTACCTCGAGCGCTACGACACGATCATCGTCGACGAAGCCCACGAACGCAGCCTGAACATCGACTTCCTGCTCGGTTACCTGAAAACCCTGCTGCCGCGTCGCCCGGATCTGAAGGTCATCATCACCTCGGCAACCATCGATCTGGAGCGCTTCTCCAAGCATTTCGATGATGCGCCGATTGTCGAGGTGTCCGGGCGGACTTTCCCGGTGGACACCTGGTATCGCCCGCTGACCCTGGAGCAGGACGAAGAGGGCAACCGCGTCGAGGACGACCTGACCGTGGATCAGGCGATCCTCGCCACCCTTGACGAAATCGCCGCCTATGAGCGCAGCGAGCGCCGCAGCCCCGGCGATGTGCTGGTGTTCCTGCCCGGCGAGCGCGAGATTCGCGACGCCGCCGACATGCTGCGCAAAGCCCAACTCAAGCACACCGAAATCCTGCCGCTGTACGCGCGCCTGTCGCCGGCGGAGCAGCAGCGGATTTTCCAGTCGCATCCGGGGCGGCGCGTGGTGCTGGCAACCAACGTCGCCGAGACTTCGTTGACCGTGCCGGGCATCCGTTACGTGATCGACAGCGGCACCGCGCGCATCAGTCGCTACAGCTATCGCGCCAAGGTGCAGCGCCTGCCGATCGAAGCGATTTCCCAGGCCAGCGCCAATCAGCGTAAAGGTCGCTGTGGCCGGGTCGAGCCGGGGATCTGTGTGCGGCTGTACAGCGAGGAAGATTTCCTCGGTCGCCCGGAATTCACCGATCCGGAAATTCTGCGTACCAACCTTGCCGCCGTGATCTTGCAGATGCTGCATCTGCGCCTCGGCGAGATCACCGCGTTCCCGTTCATCGAACCGCCGGACGGCAAGGCGATCAGCGACGGTTTCAACCTGCTGCAAGAACTCTCGGCGGTGGATCGCAACAGTCAACTGACCCCGCTCGGTCGCCAGTTGGCGCGCCTGCCGGTGGACCCGCGCATGGGCCGCATGCTGCTCGAAGCGGCGAAGCTCGGCAGCCTGCAGGAAGTGCTGATCGTCGCCAGTGCCATGTCGATTCAGGACCCGCGCGAGCGTCCGCCGGAGCGTCAGCAAGCAGCGGATCAGGCCCATGCACAATGGAAAGATCCCGATTCGGACTTCGCCGGACTGGTCAATCTGTGGCGTGGTTTTGAAGAGCAGCGCCAGGCGCTGACCGCCAGCCCGCTGCGCAACTGGTGCCGGAAGAATTTCCTCAATTACCTGCGCCTGCGCGAGTGGCGTGATTCCCATCGCCAGTTGAGCCTGATCTGCCGTGACATGCAGCTGAGCCTCAACAAGGAACCGGCGGATTACCCGAAACTGCACAAAGCCGTGCTGGTCGGCCTGCTCAGCCAGATCGGCCAGAAAACCGAGGACGGCGATTACCTCGGCGCCCGTCAGCGGCGTTTCTGGATTCACCCGTCGTCGGGCATCGGCAAGAAGCGTCCGCAGTGGCTGATGACCGCCGAACTGGTAGAGACCACCAAGCTCTACGCGCGCATGGTCGCCAAGATCGACGCCGACTGGATCGAGCCGCTGGCCGGGCACCTGATCAAGAAAAATCACTTCGAACCGCACTGGGAAAAGAAGCGCGGCCAGGTCGTGGCCTACGAGCAGATCACCCTGTTCGGGCTGATCGTGGTCGGCCGTCGCCCGGTGCATTACGGCCCGGTGGATCCGCAGGTCTCGCGCGAGCTGTTTATCCGCGAAGGCCTGGTGCGTGGCGAGATTCAGTCGAAAGCCAAGTGCCTGACCGCCAACAAGCAGTTGCTCGAACAGCTCGACGAGCTGGAGGCCAAGGCTCGGCGCCGCGATATTCTTGCCGACGAAGAAACCCTGTACGCGTTCTACGATGCGCGCTTGCCGGCGGAGATTCACCAGACCGCGACCTTCGACAGTTGGTATCGGGTCAACAGCCAGAAAGACCCGCAACTGCTGATCATGCGCGAAGAGGACGTGCTGGCCCGCGAGGCCAGTGAAGTCACCGCGCGCGACTACCCGGACACGCTGCACATTGGTGATCTGGAACTAGCGCTCAGCTACCACTTTGAACCCAATCACCCGCGCGACGGCGTGACCCTGCGCGTGCCGGCGCCGCTGTTGCCAATGCTGCCGCCGGAACGCCTGGAATGGCTGGTGCCAGGGCTGATCGAGGCCAAGTGCATTGCGCTGGTGCGCAATCTGCCGAAAGCCCTGCGCAAGAACTTCGTGCCGGTGCCGGACTTCATCAAGGCGGCGTTGCAGCGCATGACCTTCGCCGAAGGCTCGCTGCCGCAAGCGCTCGGTCGCGAGTTGCTGCGCATGACTGGCGCGCGGGTCAGCGATGAGGCGTGGGCGGAAGCCGCGCAGCAGGTCGAAAGCCATCTGCGGATGAACCTGGAAATCGTCGACGGCCAGGGCAAGTTCCTTGGCGAGGGCCGCGATCTGGCCGAGCTCACCGCGCGTTTCGCCGAAGCCAGCCAGGCGGCTTTGGCAGTGCCGCAGAGTGCGAAAAGTCAGCAACCGGTGGAGGCCAAGGTCTTCGCCCCGGTGGCGGAAAAGACCCAGCAGAAGATTGCCGGGCTGTCTATGACGGTCTATCCGGCGCTGGTGGAAGAGGGCGGCACAGTCAAGGAAGGGCGCTTCTCGACCCCGGCCGAAGCCGAGTTCCAGCATCGCCGCGCCTTGCAGCGGCTGCTGCTGCAGCAACTGGCGGAACCGGCGAAGTTCCTGCGCAGCAAACTGCCGGGCATCACTGAGCTGGGCCTGCTCTATCGCGAGTTGGGCCGGGTCGATGCGCTGGTCGAAGACATTCTGCTGGCCAGCCTCGACAGCTGCATTCTGGAAGGCGAAGACCCGTTGCCCCGTGACGGCGCCGGGCTGGCGGCATTGGCCGAACGCAAGCGCGGCAGCTGGACCGAACACGCCGAGCGCGTGGCGCGGCTGACGCTGGAGATCCTCAAGCTGTGGCACGGTCTGCAAAAGCGCTTCAAGGGCAAGATCGATCTGGCTCAGGCTGTGGCGCTGAATGACATCAAGCAGCAAATCAGCAACTTGGTGTATCCGGGTTTCGTCCGGGAAACGCCGATGCAATGGCTCAAGGAGTTGCCGCGTTATCTGAAGGCGGTCGAGCAGCGTTTCGAGAAACTCGGTGCGCAGGTGCAGAAGGATCGAGTCTGGAGCGGCGAACTGGCCGGCCTCTGGACGCAATACCAGACCCGCGCCGCCAAGCATGCGCAGGAAGGCAAACGCGATCCGCAGCTGGAGCTGTACCGCTGGTGGCTGGAGGAATACCGGGTGTCGCTGTTCGCCCAGCAGTTGGGGACGAAAGCACCGATCTCGGACAAACGGCTGAGCAAGCAGTGGAGTCAGGTCGAGGCCTGATCCATAGCCTTGCACAATCCCTCTTGTGGGAGCTGGCTTTTGTGGAGAGGGGATTTATCCCCGATGGGCGGCGAAGCCGCCCCACAAGTGACCCTCTCAGTTCATCAGTTTTGATGAGTGTGCTGATTTGGCGACTGCTTCGCAGCCGATCGGGGATAAATCCCCTCGCCACACAGACAAGACCCCACCTTGGAAGAAGCGTTGTGCTTGAGAAAGGCGCCAAAACCTTGGGTTTATGGCAAACTTCGCGACCATAAATGCCGTTTTCGCGACCCAGAGCCTTCGGCGAGTTCGCGGATCGGACTAAAAGATGCCAGGTCAGCGTCCCCGGACGGGAATAGACCCTTTGTGTGTTGGTACGTCGGTGCCAGCGCTTTCTGCCTGAACAGATTAGAGAAACGACCATGCATAACGTCGTCATCAGCGGCACCGGCCTGTACACCCCGGCCAACAGCATCTCCAACGAAGAGCTGGTGCAGTCTTTCAATACCTATGTTGCGCAGTTCAACGCCGACAACGCCGACGCCATCGCCCGCGGTGAAGTCCAGGCGCTGACCGAATCCAGTGCTGCATTCATCGAAAAAGCCTCGGGCATCAAGAGCCGCTTTGTCATGGACAAGGACGGCATCCTTGATCCTGCGCGCATGGCCCCGCGCCTGCCGGAGCGTTCCAACGACGAATGGTCGGTCCTGTGCCAGATGGCTATCGGCGCCGCCGAACAGGCGCTGCAACGTGCCGGCAAGACCGCTGCCGACATCGACGGCGTGATCGTCGCCTGCTCCAATCTGCAACGCGCTTATCCGGCCATCGCCATCGAAGTCCAGGAAGCGTTGGGCATTCAGGGTTTCGGTTTCGACATGAACGTGGCTTGCTCCTCGGCGACCTTCGGCATCCAGGCCGCGGCCAACAGCGTGCAGCTGGGCCAGGCCCGGGCGATCCTGATGGTCAACCCGGAAGTCTGCACCGGTCACCTGAACTTCCGTGACCGCGACAGCCACTTCATCTTCGGTGACGCCGCGACGGCGGTAATCATCGAGCGCGCTGACCTGGCGACGTCCAAACACCAGTTCGACGTGGTCAGCACCAAACTGCTGACCAAGTTCTCCAACAACATCCGCAACAACTTCGGCTTCCTCAACCGCGCGGCGGAAGAGGGCATCGGCGCCCGCGACAAGCTGTTCGTGCAGGAGGGCCGCAAGGTGTTCAAGGACGTCTGCCCGATGGTCGCCGAGCTGATCGGTGAGCACCTGGAGGAGAACAAACTCAACGTCGGCGACGTCAAGCGCTTCTGGCTGCACCAGGCCAACCTGAGCATGAACCACCTGATCGTGCGCAAGCTGCTGGGCCGTGAAGCCACCGAAGAAGAAGCGCCGGTTATTCTCGACACCTACGCCAACACCAGCTCTGCCGGGTCGGTGATTGCCTTCCACAAATATCAGGACGATCTGGCCAGCGGTTCGCTGGCGGTATTGAGCTCGTTCGGCGCCGGTTACTCGATCGGTAGCGTGATTCTGCGCAAGCGCTGAGTGCGCTTGAAAAGATCGCAGCCTGCGGCAGCTCCTACACTGATCTCTGTAGGAGCTGCCGCAGGCTGCG
>NZ_JANLOG010000098.1:0-19969 GCF_025466205.1 Pseudomonas sp. 13B_3.2_Bac1 | reverse complement strand
CAGTGGGGTTGTGCTGTGTCAGGGGCAGGCGAAGAACGGCCGGATCCCGTGATCCCTGAAATACCGCTCGATCACCTTCGGATCCGCACTGTTATCGGCAATCGCCACATAGGTATCCGGGCGCAGCAGATAAAACCCGTTACGCGCCAACCCCGCCGTATCAAACGCCGGCCGCCAGTCGAACACGTGCAGCGGCAGGTTGTGCTCATTGCACCAGGCGATCATCTCGTCGCTGGTGTCGCCGTATACATGCACCTGCCAGCACGGCTGCCGCAGCGGTTCGTAATTATCCCCCTCACCATCATGCGCCCACGGCAAGCGATCACCGCCGTGGACGTGGCCGGCCGTACCCTGGCTCAGCGGCATGCCGCGGTAGTTGAGGGTGACTTGCGAGACGGTGCGGAAGAGGAATTCGAGGCTGGCCTCGAATGAGGCCATTTTCGGGATCAGAAACGGTGCCAGGCGCGTGCGCAGCAGATCGGCGATGCGCCCCTCGGCGGTGACGAAACTGAACACTTTGTCGGTAGTCGACACCAGCCGCCGGGCGAAGGCGATGCGTTCGGTTTCGTAGGTGTCGAGCAGCTTCGCCGTGGCGCTGCCGTTGAGCACGGCGGCGAGTTTCCATGCCAGGTTGATCGCATCGCCGATGCCGGTGTTCATGCCCTGACCGCCCGCCGGGCTGTGCACGTGCGCGGCGTCGCCGAGGAGAAACGCCCGACCGCTGCGAAAGTGCTCGGCCACGCGGTGATGCACACGGTAGGTCGAGAACCAGTTCACGTCTTCGATGTGCACTTTCAGGTGTTCGATGGCGCGGCTGCTGACATCGGAGAATTCCAGGCTTTCGGCGCGATCCGCGCGCTCGTCACGCACCGTGCCGATCAGACGGGCACGGCCTTCGCCGGCCAATGGAAACACGGCGAGGAAGTCCGCTTCATCCAGATCCAGGTGCAGCTCACCGTTCATCGCCGGGCCGCTGGCCTTGACGTCGGCGACGTAGAAAATCTGCTGATAGGTGCCGCCGGGAAAACCGGTGTCGAGGGTTTTGCGCACCACTGAGCGGGCGCCGTCACATCCCGCCAGATAGCAGGCCTGGCAGATTTCCTGTTCGCCATCGGGCAGGCGCAAATGCGCGGTGAGGCCGTCGCCGGTCTCTTCGAAACTTTCCAGGGTGGTGTCGCGTTCGACGGTGACGCCGTAATCTTCGAGACGCTCGATCAGCAGCCGTTCGTGTTGATCCTGCGGGAAGATTTCGACGAATGCGTACGGCGTCAGGCCTTCGCCGATGCGGTTCAGCGGCAATTGCGCGACCGGTTTGCCGTTGACCCAGAAATTTGCTGCCGCCACCCGATGGCCGTTGCGCACCACGGTGTCGGCCAGGTCCAGTTGCCGGTACAACTCCAGCGTGCGCGCCTGCACCGCCAGCGCTCGTGACGTGCTGCCGGGGGCGGAGGCCTTGTCGATGATGCGCACGCGCACACCGAGTTTGCTCAGCCACAGGGCCAGCACCAGACCGGTGGGGCCGGCGCCGATGATCAGAACGTCGCTGCGGTTCATGGGCCTGTCCTCCGTTGGCTGTGCAGCAAGTATGGATCAGATGGAAAGGGTAGCCAGTGCCGGCCTCTTCGCGAGCAAGCCCGCTCCCACAGTCGAACGCATTCCAAGGTGGGAGCGGGCTTGCTCGCGAAGGGGGCTTATGACCCGGCGCAAAAAAAGGCCCCGCAACGGCAAAGCTGCGGGGCCCTTGTTACGAAGGGATGACGTTTAGAAATCGATGGTGCCCGACAACTTCGCCACGCGCGGCTCACCCTGGGTCAGATAGCCGCCCTGTGCCGATTCCCAGTATTTCTTGTTGGCCAGGTTTTCGACGCCCAGACGCAGGGTCACGTCTTTCTGCGACACCTTGAACGCGTAACGCGCACCCGCGTCGAAGCGGTTCCAGGTCGGCAGACTGAGATTGTTGGCCGCGTCGGCGTACTGGCCGCCGGTGCGCAGCATCCGCGCATTCAGCGCCACGCCTTGCAGGCCCGGCACGTCCCAGTCGGCGCCAGCGTTGAACTGGAAGCTCGGCACGCCAATGGCACGGTTACCGTCGTTGGTGCCGTTCTGGGTGTTCTTCAGTTCGGTGTGCATCACGGTCACGCCACTGAGCAGGCGCAGGCCGCTGATCGGCTCGCCGAAGACGTTCATTTCCACGCCTTTGTTGATCTGCTCGCCTTCACGCACGTAGGTGCAAGTGGTGGCACTGTTGATTTCACAGTAACCATCGCTTGGCTGCTCGATGCGATACACGCCCAGGCTCGCACCGTAAGTGCCCATGTCGACTTTGACTCCGGCCTCGGTCTGCTTGGAGCGTGCCGGCGCGTAGACTTCGTTGCCGTTGGTTACCTGGAAGCCACCGGTGCTGGCCGGCGAGGTCGGGCCCTGGGCCAGACCTTCGATGTGGTTGGCGTAGAACGACACGTGCTCCCACGGCTTGAACACGATGCCGTAGACCGGCGTGGTGATCGATTCGTCGTAGCTCGACTTGCGGCTGCCGCTGCCGTAACTGGCGTAGTTGTAGCCCTGCACCACCAGTTGCTGGCGACGCAGGCCGGCGGTGATCAACAGGCGATCATCGAAGAAGCCGAGAGTGTCGGAGAGCGCAAGGCTGCGGTTGAAGGTCTTGCCGACAATGCCCGGATCGCTGACGTCGCCGCCGGAAAAGTTGCCGACCGGCGACGGGGTTTCCACCGGGTGGTAGATGTTGTTGGCGTACTTGGTCAGGTCGAAATCATAGGCGCTGCGCTGCTCGGCCCACAGACCGCTGAGGCCGAAGTTGAGCTTGTGGCTGACAGCACCGGTGTTGAACTTGCCGTTCAGGCCGGCCATCAGGCTGGTGTTGTCTTCATCGTGAGGAATGAACGAGCCGGTGGTGAACGAGGCGCCATTGTTGCCCACCAGCGTGGTCGAATTGTAGCGCCCGACTTCGCGGGTGTGCTTGGCGCCGCCGGCGACGTACGCTGTCCAGTTGTCGTTCAGGTCGTATTCGGCGCGGAGCATGCCGAAGGTGTCTTCGATGTCGGTGTAGCCCCACTTCGGCGCGTAATTGGTGTCGGCCGACGGCGCGTCCGGAATGTGCGTGGCGGTGCCGAGGTTGACCGAGTTGCGGCCACCGTTGACGCGTTCCTTCTGATAGGCGAAGTCGCCGGAAATACGCAGCGCGTCACCGCGATAATCAAGGCCGAGACTGAACAGTTTCGAGCGCTGGTTTTCGTGGTCGATGCCAGTGTCGCCTTCGCGCTGGGACAGGTTGATCCGCGCGCCGAAGCGATTGTCTTCGCCGAAACGCTGGCCGATGTCGAAGTGCTGACCGATGCGGCCTTCGCTGTTGATGTCGGTGGTGTAGCGGCGCAACGGCTCGTCGCCGGCGCGCTTGGGTTGCAGATTGACGCCACCGCCGATACCGGAACCGGTCGGAGTCACGCCGTTGATGAAGGCGTTCGGGCCTTTGAACACTTCCACGCGCTCCAGGGCGTCGGTGGAAATGATCTGCCGCGGCAGCACGCCGTACAGGCCGTTATAGGAAATGTCATCACCGTTGAGCGGCAAACCGCGGATCATGAACACCTGCGCCTGGTTGGAGAAACCCGAGGCCTGACGTACTGAAGAATCGTTGAGCAGCACGTCGGCGACGTCTTCGGCCTGCTGGTCTTGAATCAGCTGTTCGGTGTAGGACGTGGCACTGAACGGCACATCCATCATGTCCTGATTGCCCAGCACGCCGAGCTGACCGCCACGGGCGACCTGACCACCGGAATAAACCGGGGACAGGGCGCTGGGCGTCGGCGCCTGGGCATTGATGTTGACGTTGTCGAGCACCAACGCCTTGCTGTTTTCATCGGCCGCGTAGGCAGTGACCGTCAGGGAGCACAGCAAAGCGAGAAGCGTTGGGCGAAAAGGAACACCGGGTCGAGCAGGAGTGGACATGTTTCGTACCTGGCGGCGCGCCGCCGATGAGAAAATTTGAACGGCGCGGGGAACTCCTTGCGCAAATGCGACTCCAGGCGCAAATGATAGGAGTTCGCAGTAACGTTTTGCAAACGGTTTATCTTGCTGAAATTCCAGACCTGAATGGAAACCTGTGGTGAGGGGATAAATCCCCTCACCACAAAGGTCACAGTCCTAGCCTGCGCCACACTTTTGATCGTATGGTGAACCCGCCTCAATGCACGCCAAGGAGCGCCATGCACACCCCTCGATTACTGATCACCCTTGCCGCGCTGCTGGTGCTCGCCGGTTGCGCCGGCCAGCGCAGCCAGGCGCCGGCGCCGCGTGCGCCCGCCGAAGTGAAGGCCGAAATCGTGCGGCTGATGCCGGCGAAAGTGCCCGACCGCCAGGGCTGGGCCACCGACATCTACGCCGCGTTCGCCGCCCAGCACATCAGCCCGACCACGCAAAATCTGTGCTCGGTGCTGGCCGTGGCCGAGCAGGAGTCGACTTTTCAGGTCGACCCGACTGTGCCGGGCCTGGGCAAGATCGCCCGCGACGAAATCGATCGCCGTGCCGGCAAGGCTCACATCCCCGGAATGCTGGTCAGCGCCGCACTGGCCGTGCGTTCGCCCACCGGCAAAACCTATA
The DNA here is from genome assembly GCF_025466205.1 of Pseudomonas sp. 13B_3.2_Bac1. Taxonomy (NCBI): domain Bacteria; kingdom Pseudomonadati; phylum Pseudomonadota; class Gammaproteobacteria; order Pseudomonadales; family Pseudomonadaceae; genus Pseudomonas; species Pseudomonas sp. 13B_3.2_Bac1. The sequence goes on along the minus strand of NZ_JANLOG010000098.1, from coordinate 15,352 downwards.
GCGAACGCCTCAACGCGGCACGCAGCGAGAAGGAGCTGAGCGCAATCTTCGACGACTTCATCGGCATGGTGCCGATGGGCCGCACCTTGTTCGGCGGCTTCAACCCGGTACACACCGCCGGGCCGATGCAGGTCAGCGTCGAATTCGCCGAGCAACACGCCAAGGATTATCCGTACCCGGTCAACGGCACCATCCGCCACGAAGTGTTCACCCGCCGTGGCGGGATGTACTTCGGCATCGCCCATTTGCTCGGCTATCCGGTGAGTTATCACGAGCCGCTGTATCGCTTTGCCGACTTCAACGCTGGTTGGTACGCCAGCCGCAATGCCGCGTTCCAGAACGCCGTCAGCCGAGCCTCGGGCATCCCGCTGGCGCTGGATGGCGATGTGATCCGCTACGACTCGATCATGCCCGGTAGCACCGAACTGGCGGTGCGCACCCTCGGCAAGTCGCTGGGCATGCGCAACCCGACCATTCGCGATCAACTGGAGAAGGGCAAGACTCTGGAGTTTGAAGACACCAGGCTTTATCAACGAGTGTTCGAATTGGCCGAGAAGGCCGAAGGCAAGACTTTGCCGCGCGCGGTGTTGCCGGGTATCGTGCTGCAGAGCCCGAAAATCACCCGCAAGCTGACCACGGCATGGTTCGCCAAACGGGTGGATGAGCGCTACAAACGCTGCATGGCGAGGGGCGGGTGAGACGCCGTCACAGCACTTTGACCGCGCGACCAATCGCCTGAATCGGCCCGGTCGGTTTACCGATCGGCGAGCCATTGGCGCCTTCCAGCGTCAGCTCGAACAGCTGATTCGGTTGCAGCGGCGGCAGCTTGTCCAGCGGCACCGACAGCGCCTCGCCCGGTTTGACCAGCCCCAGCGACACCGGCCCTTGCCAGCCGTCAGCCTTGGTCCAGAACTCCAGCGCCTTGTCCGCCGGCACTTCGACCACGCCCAGCGGGATCAACTGAATTTCCCGTGGATTACTGGCCTGAATCACCCAGCCTGGCGCCTTGTCCTGCGGCGCGACCAGCACCACCAGATAATTCGGCTTCGACGGGGTCTGCGTCAGCAGAATTGCCCCCAATACCAGCGTGGCCGCCAGTCCGGCGGCGCTCAGCCCGCGCCACAGCGGCAGCAGATTCCACCACGAGGTTGACGGCGCAGCCGGCGCTTTTTGCGCGAACCGCTCGACACTGCGCTCGATGCGCGGCCACAAGTGCGGCGAAGGCTGCTGCGTCCCGGCAAATTCGGTCAGGTCGAGCAAGCGTCGCTCCCAGGCATCCACCGCCGCTTGCAGTTCGGGGTCGTGGGGCAAGCGCTGTTGCAGCGCTTCACGCTCCGGCGCCGACAGGGTGCCGAGCACGTATTCACTGGCCAGTTCATCACGTTCCTGCGCCGATTCAGTGGTCATCCCATGCACTCCCGCAAAGCGTTGAGGCTGCGTTTGATCCAGGCTTTGACCGTGCCCAGCGGCGTGTCCAGGCGCGCGGAAATCTGTGCATGGCTGTAGCCGTCGACATAGGCGTGGAGAATGCAGCTTCGCCGCTGCGGGTCGAGTTGTTCCAGACAACGATGGATCCGCGCCGAATGGCCCTGCACATCGAAGGCGTCCTCGTCAGGCACGGCATCGTGCTCTTCATTGAACGGCGTCTCCCGGCTTTGATCACGCAGCTGGTTCAACGCCAGATGCCGGGTCACGCTGAACATCCAGCCGCGCGCTGAACCGCGCGCCGGATCAAATTGCGCTGCACCGTTCCAGATCTTGATAAACGCCTCATGCACGATGTCTTCGGCCAGCGCCGCGTCACGCACCAGTCGTTTGGCAACGCCGAGCAGGCGCGGGCCTTCCTGCACGTACAAATCGCGCAGGGCCGACTGCTCGCCGCGGGCACAGGCAGCGAGACGGGCTTCGTAATCAAACACCGGTTCAGGCAAAGACATGGGGTGCAATCTAGCTCACATTCCGCAAACATCCAGACAACCCGGGTGTCCCTGTGGACGCCTGTGTGGGAGGGGGCTTGCTCCCGAAGGCGCTGTGTCAGTGAACGAGAGGGTGGCTGACACACCGCCTTCGGGAGCAAGCCCCCTCCCACAAGGAAGATTTGTGCGGGATCGGGAAATCAGTTCGCCGCCCAGAAAATGTAGTCGGCCTGATACTTCACCACTTCCTGCTTGCCCTTGTTCGCTGCCGTGCATTCGCTGCCTGGCGCTACGCCGCCCTTGAGCGCGACACGCTGGATGTAGCTCACGCCACTCATCGCGCCTTTGCCTTCAGCGGGGTTGGCCTTGACCAGTTGATAGGGCAGGTTGCCCGGGCTCGACGGGGCGACTGCCAGTTGCGTGCCGGTGACTTTCGAACCGTCCTTGGCCTGCCAGGTGGCGGGCGGGCCGAAGTAGGTGCCGACCTGCTTGCCGCTGCGATCATTGAGCACCGCTTTAGGGCCGACGAAAGTCCATTCGGTCTGCCCGGCCGCGTTGGGCTTGTCGCGGCATTCGTAAGTGATCTCGCCGACGCCAGTGGTTTCCAGGGCGATCTTGTGACCGTCCGGGACTTTGATTGCGTCGGGGTAACTGCTTTGGGCGAAGGTTGTCGAGGACAGGGCGAGCAAACCGGTGAGGCCAATCAGTTGAGTGATGTTCATCAGTGTTATCTCCGAAAGGGGTAGACGGCTGACAGCCGAAGAGGGCTGTTACAGGGACTACCCGTGGCGGAGGCATTTGGATGCAGTGCCCGACAAATATTGTTCAATCTCTGCAAATCAAAACTGTGGGAGCGAGCTTGCTCGCGAATGCGTAGTGTCAGTCGACTCATTTATATCTGAACCACCGCTTTCGCGAGCAAGCTCGCTCCCACAGGGGGCTTCAGCGGGCTTGAGGCCGGAGGCTTTCAGCAGTTCCTGGGTATAGGGATGCTGCGGTGCGGCAAAAATCTCCCGCGACGACCCTTGCTCAACCACCTTGCCATCCTTGATCACCATCAAGTCATGGGCCAGCGCATGCACCACCGCCAGGTCATGGCTGATAAACAGATACGTCAGCCCATGCTTGATCTGCAATTGCCGCAACAGGTCCACCACTTGTTTCTGCACCGTGCGATCCAGCGCCGAGGTCGGTTCGTCGAGCAGGATCAGCGCCGGCTCCAGCACCAATGCGCGGGCGATGGAAATGCGCTGTCGCTGGCCGCCGGAAAATTCGTGGGGATAGCGATGGCGACTCTTGGGGTCGAGGCCGACTTCCTCCAGCACGCGAATCACCGCTGCTTCGCGCTCGGCCTCGGTGCCGATGCCGTGGGTCAGCAACCCTTCGGCAATGATCTGCTGCACCGACATTCGCGGGCTCAGGCTGCCGAACGGGTCCTGGAACACCACCTGAATCTGCCGCCGTAATGGCCGCATCAAGCGTTGATTGAGCAGGCTCAACTGCTTGTTGCCGAAGCGGATATCGCCCTCGGATTCCACCAGCCGCAGGATCGCCTGGCCCAGCGTCGATTTGCCCGAACCGGACTCGCCGACAATCCCCAGCGTCTTGCCGCGTTGCAAGCGGAAACTGACCCCGTCCACCGCTTTGATGTACGCCTGCGAACGACTGAACAAGGCCTTGGGCAGGGCAAACCAGACCTTCAGATCATCGACTTCCAGCAGGTTGTGCTGGTACGGACTCGGCACCGGCGCACCGCTCGGTTCAGCCTCGATCAGCAAGCGGCTGTAAGGGTGCTGCGGCGCGCGAAACAGCGTCTCGCAGTCGGCCTGTTCGACGATTGCGCCGTGGCGCATCACGCACACCCGTTGCGCGATGCGCCGCACCAGATTGAGATCATGACTGATCAGCAGCATCGACATGCCGAGCCGCTGTTGCAGCTCGATCAGCAGCTCGAGAATCTTCTGCTGCACGGTGACGTCCAGCGCCGTGGTCGGCTCATCGGCGATCAGCAGTTCCGGCTCATTGGCCAGCGCCATCGCAATCATCACCCGTTGCCGTTGACCGCCGGAGAGCTGATGCGGGTAGGCTTTCAAGCGCTGCAGCGGTTGGCGAATGCCCACCAGTTCGAGCAATTCCAAAGTGCGCTCACGGGCGGCGCGGCCCTTGAGGCCCTTGTGAATCTCCAGCACTTCGCTGACCTGTCGTTCCACGGTGTGCAGTGGATTGAGCGAGGTCATCGGCTCCTGGAAAATCATCGCAATCCGGTTGCCGCGCAAACCGCGCATCTGCTGCTCGCTGGCGTCCAGCAAGTTCACCCCGTTGTAAGCAATCGAACCGTTGCTGCTGACGGTTTTGCCCGGCAGCAGGCGCAAAATCGAATGTGCCGTGACCGATTTGCCCGAGCCGGACTCACCGACCAGCGCCAGGCATTCGCCGCGGCGGATATCGAGGTTCAAACCGTGCACCACCGTCTGTTCGCCAAAGGCAACACGCAGGTCGCGGATCTCGATCAAATTGTTTTGCATGTCAGCTCCTTGGATCAAGATCGTGGATCAAACGCATCTCGGCAAGCCTCACCGATGAATACCAATAAAGACAAAATCAGCGCCAAGGCAAAAAACGCCGTCAGCCCCAGCCACGGCGCCTGCAGATTGCGCTTGGCCTGGCCGATCAGTTCGCCCAGCGAGGCGGTCCCGGCGGGCATGCCGAAACCGAGGAAATCCAGGGCGGTGAGGGTGGCGATGGCGCCGGTCAGAATGAACGGCAAGTAGGTCAGGGTGGAGGTCATCGCGTTCGGCAGGATGTGCCGGCACATCAGCTCGCTGTCGGTCAGGCCCAGCGCCCGCGCGGCTTTGACGTATTCCAGATTGCGTCCACGCAGGAACTCGGCGCGCACCACATCCACCAGCGCCAGCCAGGAAAACAGCGCCATGATCCCCAGCAGCCACCAGAAACTCGGCGAGACAAACCCGGACAGAATGATCAGCAGATACAGCACCGGCAGCCCCGACCAGATCTCCAGCACGCGCTGTCCGAGCAAATCGACCCAGCCGCCGTAATAACCTTGCAACGCCCCGGCAACGATGCCGACCAACGCACTGATGCCGGTGAGGATCAGCGCAAACAGAATCGAAATTCGTGTGCCGAAAATCACCCGCGCCAACACGTCCCGGGCCTGATCGTCGGTGCCCAGCCAATTGCTCGAAGAGGGTGGGCTGGGTGCCGGTTCAGTCAGGTCGTAATTGACCGTGTCGTAGCTGAACGGGATCGGCGGAAACAGCATCCAGCCGCCCTGATCCTCGATCAGCGAGTGCACGTAAGCGCTGGCGTAATCCGGCTGGAACGGCAGCTCGCCGCCGAAATCGGTTTCCAGATAATCGCTGAGAATCGGGAAGTACCAGGCGCCGTGGTAGCGGATCAGCAACGGCTTGTCGTTGGCGATCAGTTCGCCACCGAGGCAGATCAGGCACAGCCCGAGGAACAGCCACAACGACCAGCGCCCACGGCGATTGGCCTTGAACTGCGCGACCCGGCGCTGACCCAGAGGAGAAAGTGTGAACATCAGGCAGTCCTCGCCGAGAAGTCGATGCGCGGGTCGAGCAGGGTGTAGCTGAGGTCGCCGATCAGCTTGATCAACAGGCCGAACAGGGTGAACAGGAACAACGCGCCGAACACCACCGGGTAGTCGCGCGACACCGCCGCCTCGTAACTCATGCGTCCGAGGCCGTCGAGGTTGAAGATGGTTTCGATCAGCAAGGAACCGGCGAAAAACACCTCGATCAGCGCCGAGGGCACTCCGGCCACCACCAACAGCATGGCGTTGCGAAATACGTGGCCGTAAAGCACGCGGCGCTCGGTCAGACCCTTGGCCCGCGCTGTGATCACGTACTGGCGGCTGATCTCGTTGAGAAAGCTGTTTTTGGTGAGGATGGTCAGGGTGGCGAACCCACCGATCACCAGCGCCGTGACCGGCAGCACCAGGTGCCAGAGGTAGTCGCCGATCTTGCCCAATGTGCCGAGGCTGTCGAAGTTATCCGACACCAGGCCCTGCACCGGAAACCAGTTGACATAGCTGCCGCCGGCGAACACCACGATCAGCAGAATCGCAAACAGAAACGCCGGCATCGCGTAGCCGATGATGATCGCCGTGCTGCTCCAGACATCGAATGCGCTGCCGTTCCTGATCGCTTTGCGGATGCCCAGCGGAATTGAAATCAGGTAGGTGATCAGCGTTGCCCACAGGCCGAGCGACAACGACACCGGCAGCTTCTGCACGATCAGATCGGTGACCTTGGCGCCGCGAAAAAAACTGCTGCCCAGATCCAGCTGTGCGTAGTTTTTCAGCATCAGCCACAGGCGTTCGTGCATCGGTTTGTCGAAGCCGTAGTGGTGTTTGATTTCCTCGATCAGCGCCGGATCGAGGCCGCGGCTGCTGCGCCCGGCACCGCCAACCGCGGCGACTTCACCGCCGCCGCCCATGCTGTGTCCGCCGAAACCTTGCAGGCGCGCAATGGCTTGCTCCACCGGGCCGCCCGGCGCGGCCTGCACAATCAGGAAATTGACCACCAGAATGCACAGCAGCGTGGGGATGATCAGCAGCAAACGTCGACTCAGATAACGCAGCATGTCACTGGCCCCCCGCGAGCTGGGTGTGCATCTGTTGCGTGGTCAACGGCTTGGCCGAGACCTCCCACCAGGTGTTGAGGCCTTCGTCGTACGCCGGTTGCACCGGCGGCATGCCGAAGCGGTTCTGATACACCGTCGGCGTGCCTTTGGAGTAGTAGTTGGGAATCATGTAGTAACCCCATTGCAGCACCCGGTCGAGGGCGCGGGCGTAATGCACCATGGCTTCGCGGGTGTCGGCCTTGACCAGCCCGTCGATCAGTTGATCGACCGCCGGGTTGGCCAACACCATCGAGTTCGAACTGCCGACTTGCGTGGCACTTTGCGAGGCGTACAGGCTGTACAGCTCGCGGCCGGGGGAGACGATCGGATCGCCACTGCGCGGAAAACTGGTGACGATCATGTCGTAGTCGCGGGCATTGAGCCGATTGACGTATTGCGCCGAGTCGATCCGGCGCAGATTGAGGGTGATGCCGATCTGCGCGAGGGTGCGTTTGAACGGCAACAGCATGCGATCAAAACCGCCCTGACCGTCGAGGAAGGTGAACTCCAGCGGTTCACCGGCGGCGTTGAGCAGCCGATTGTTGTGCGGCGTCCAGCCGGCCTCGGCCAGCAGCTTCAGGGCTTGCAACTGCTTGTCGCGGATGTAGCCGCTGCCGTCGGTTTTCGGCGCCTGATACACCGTGGTGAACACCTCGTCGGGAATCTGCCCGCGCAACGGTTCGAGGATCTTCAGTTCCTCGGCGTCAGGCAGGGCGGTCGCGGCCATTTCACTCTTCGGCCAGAAGCTGTTCTGGCGCACGTAGAAGCCGCGCATCATCTGCTTGTTGGTCCATTCGAAATCCCACAGCAGGCTGATCGCCTGACGCACGCGGCGATCCTGAAAAATCGGGTTTTGCAGGTTGAATACGAAGCCTTGGGCCGCCGTCGGTTTTTCCGGGGCAAGGATCGCCTGTTGCAAGCGCCCGTCACGCAGCGCCGGGCTGTCGTAACCCACCACATAACCGGACGAGGAAAACTCGCGGTTGTAGTCGAACGCCCCGGCCTGCAACAGCTGGCGGGCGACGTCGGTGTCGCCGTAGAAATTCACCGTGAGCGTGTCGAAGTTGTACATCCCGCGACTGACCGGCAGGTCTTTGCCCCACCAGTCCGGGTCGCGCTGGAAACTGATGCTGCGTCCGGCATCGACCTTGCTCACCCGATACGGGCCGCTGCCCAGCGGTGGCTCGAAGCCGCCGCCGTTGGCGAAATCGCGAGTCTGCCACCAGTGTTCAGGCACCACGCGCAGGGTCGCCAGGTCCAGCGCGAGGGTGCGGTTGAGGTTGTTCTTGAAGGTGAAACGAATCTGCTGCGGATTCTCGATCAGCACCTCCTGCACATCGGCGTATTGCTGGCGATAGCTCAGGCTGCCCTTGGTCATCAGCAGGTTGAAGGTGTAGCGCACGTCCTCGGCGGTGATCGGCGTGCCGTCGGCGAAGCGGGCCTTGGGGTTCAGGGTGAAACGCACCCAAAGGCCTTCGGGATCGCGTTCCATCTGTTGCGCGACCAGACCGTAAACGGTGTAGGGCTCGTCGAGCGAACGGAACGCCAGAGGCGCATACACCCAGTCGTTGACCTGCACCACGGAAATGCCTTGATCGGCATACGGAGTGATGTAGTTGTACTTACCGATTTCCATCGACGCGCGACTGAGCGAGCCACCCTTTGGCGCGTGCGGATCGACGAAATCGAAATGCTCGAAACCCGCCGGATACTTTGGCGCCTCGCCATATACCGTCATTGCGTAGCTGCCGGTGGCCATTGCCGGCACGGCGGCGCAGAGCAAAACGCCGCCGAGCAGCAGGCCTGCCATGTTGCGCATGAATCTCATGAAGTTCTTCCTCTAAGCCCGAAAACTCACTGGCAACGCTGAAAACTGTGGCGAGGGAGCGTGCTCCCGCTGGGCTGCGAAGCAGCCCCAAAAAATCGGATTAACCCTGCAGATTTTTGTGAGTGCTGCGCACTCAAGCGGGAGCAAGCTCCCTCGCCACAAAGGTTTGCATTCACCCGGTGTCGCGGTGTTTTGTGCCTTAGAAGTGATACGTCATGCGCGCAAACAGCGTGCGGCCCAGCGGGTCGGTGTAGCGCGGGTCATAGCCGCTCTGGAAGTTGTAGGCCTGGTTGGTGAAAGGCGGGTTGCGGTCGAACATGTTCTTCATCCCCGCATCCACGTCCAGCACCTTGTTGAAGGTGTAGCCGGCCGACAGGTCCCACACCGAATACGACGCGACGCGCGCATGGGTATCGCGGTCGTAGTCGTTGTAGCCGGTGGTGAAGCGGTTGGTCAGCGACGCGCGAGCCGCGCCGAAGGTCCAGCTGCCGGTGAGGTTGTGTTTCCAGCGCGCGATCACCCCGTCCCCTTCGAAGTCGCCGACCTTATCGGTGAACGGGCCCTTGATGGTGCTCTGAAAGTCGTAACTGTCGACGTAGGTGCCTTGCAGCCCCAGACCGAACTGGCCGTAAGGGGTGTTCGGGAAGCGGTAGTCAAGCGATACATCGACACCGTTGGTCTCGACGATGCCGAGGTTGGCGTTGCCGGTGACGATGTAGTTGAGCGTGCCGTCGGCGTTGCGCACGAAGCGATCCGGGTAGCTGCCGGCCTGATCGAACACGGTGGATTCGGGGAACGGCTGGATCTGGTTGGAAATGTGAATCCACCAGAAATCCAGGCCCACCGACAGGTTACTGACCGGTTGGTAGACGAAGCCCAGCGTCACGTTGCGCGCCTTCTCCGGGGCGAGATCTTCGTTGCCGCCAATCTGGTTGAGGAACTGCTGGCCGCAATCGCGCCCGCCGTTGCCGCCCGGTTGCACCACGCCACCGGTACACAGCACCGGGTCGTTGTAGTAGCCCTGGGTGTAAGTGATGCTGCGCGGCGAATACAGCTCGTAGAGTGACGGCGCACGGAAGCCTTCACTGTACGCGCCGCGCACCACCAGCTCCTTGAGCGGCTGATAACGGAACGAATATTTCGGGTTGGTGGTGCTGCCGAAGTCGCTGTATTTGTCGTGGCGCACGGCGGCGGACAGTTCGAGGCTGTCGAGCACTGGCACGTTGATTTCGGCGTACGCGGCTTTCACGCTGCGGTCGCCTTCGACACTGCCGTTGGGGTCGATGCCGAGGCTCTGAATGTCACCAGCAAACTGTTCGAAGTCCTGGTGGAATTTCTCTTTGCGGTACTCGCCACCCAGTGCCAGACCGGAAGGGCCGGCACCGAACCAGTCGCCGATCTCGCGGCTGATCCGCCCGTCAAAACCGGCCACGCGGCCGACGGCGGTGGAGTAGGCGCCGTGGTACATTGCCTGGTCGATGTACTGCTGACCGGCGGCCGATTGCGGGCCGAACGGGTTGAGCAGACCGCTGGCCAGGCCGTTGATCATCGCCTGATCGCTGACATATCCACTGGTGACGCTGGAGACGATTTTGTTCTGGTTGTACGAGGCGCCGACGTTGTAATCCCAGCCGCCGACCAGACCGTCGAAGCTCAGCAGAAAGCGCTGACTGGTGTTCTGGTCTTTCGATTCACGCGGGCCGGCGGCGGTTTCGCGCCAGTTGACGTCGACCGGTTGCGTCGGGTCGAGGGCGAAGCCGGTCGGGCCGGGCGTGATGCCGTTGCCGGGGTAGTAGGGCGATGACGAATCCAGGCTCAAACCGGTGAGCGGTGCCGGGCCGACCGCCGTGGCGTTGTTGTTGCGCGACCAGAAGTATTCGAGGTTGACGTTGTGGTCATCCGCCAGCTTGCCGGTGGTCTTGCCGAAGAACGACGTCTTTTCGGTTTGCGGAATCAGGTCGATGTATTCGCGGGTGCTGAAGCGGCACAAACCGTCGCGCGCCACCAGATTGGGGCCGTTGCAATTGCTGTTGGCCAACGGGTTGGTGGCATTGCCGTTCTGGCTGTAGTTGCCGGGGAACGCGGTGCCGGAGGTCTGATCCAGACCACGGCCGGGCACATAGTCGCGGGCGAAGGAGCGGTCGTTGGCGTCGAGGTTCTGCTGCTTGTTGTAGTTGAACACGCCGAGCACGTTGAAGCGGTCTTGTTCCAGATCGCCATAGCCCCAGCTGGCGCTCATGTCTTTGGTGGCACCGCCGCCGCTGTGGGTTGGGGTTTCGCCACCGAGGGTGAGCTGGCCGTCGGTCATGGATTTCTTGGTGATGAAGTTGATCACGCCGCCGATGGCGTCGGTGCCGTACAGGGCCGACGCGCCGTCGCGCAGGACCTCCACGCGCTCGATGGCGGCAAACGGGATCATGTTCAGATCCACCGCGCCGCCGGCCGAGTTGGTGCCGGACAAGGCATTGTTGGCCAGCCGTCGACCGTTGAGCAGCACCAGGGTCTTGTTCGCGCCGATGCCGCGCATGTCGGCAAACGAAGCGCCACCGGTGGCGGCGCCGACCGAACCGGCGCTGTTGTTGATCGACTGGCTGCCGGTGATCCGCTGCACCAGTTCGGCGGTGGTGGTCACGCCCTGTTTGCGCAGCTCATCGGCCTTGAGAATGGTGATCGGCACAGCCGTTTCCGCATCGACCCGGCGAATCGCCGAACCGGTCACTTCCACCCGTTGCAGTTGCGTGGTCGGCGCCACCACCGCTGCCGCAGCGGGCACGGCCGCGTTGTCATCCTCGGCGGCTTGCACAGTCCCGGCACCCATCCCCATGGCCACCAGATACAACGGAACAAAACGGTGACGAGAGATCGTGGCCACCAAAGGTTTGAGCGTAAAGCGTGGAGTGTTCATCAGCATGGTTGTTTCCGACTTTATTAGACGTTATCGAAATGGCCTTGTGAGCCCTGATTGCGCAGGTCACGGGGGTGCCGCGCCGCGAAAAACCACTTTCTTCAAGCAAGCCGATCCCCTCCGAACACGCGTTGCGTTTTTTCGGTCGGCTGATTGCGACGGGATTCTTCAGCGATGCCGGGCGCGCTTCTCAACGCGCGCCCGGCATCGTACTCAGTGGGTGGTCATCACCGAAATCTTGCTGATGCCCGAGCGCTCGATGGACGCCATGGCCTTGGCCACCTGGCCGTAATTGACGTTGGCGTCGGCCTGCAACTGCACGCGCACTTCGGCGTCCTTGGCCTTGACCTCCTTGAGGCTGGCTTCCAGCGATTCCGGCGCCAGTTCGGTTTTTGCCAGGTAGAACTTGCCGTCCTGATCGACGCTGACCACCACCGGGTCTTTCTTCTCGGCGGGGGCGACGGCGTCGGTTTTCGGCAGGTTGACCTTGATCGCGTTGGTCATCAGCGGCGCGGTGACGATGAACACCACCAGCAGCACGAGCATCACGTCCACCAGCGGCGTGACGTTCATTTCGCTGAGCACTTCATCGCTGTCTTGCGTGGAAAAGGACATCAGCTGGCCTCCCGCACGGCGGCTGTGGTTTTGCTGGCGATGGCCTGACGGCTGATGGAAAACGCGCTGCGTGAAGCGAGGGCGTCGAAGTCGTGGGCGAAGTCATCCATGTCCGCCGAGGCGAGTTTCAACCGGCGCAGGAAGAAGTTGTAAATCAGCACCGCCGGAACCGCGACGGCGATCCCCACGCCAGTGGCGATCAGTGCATGGCCGATGGGGCCGGCGACCGCCTCAAGGCTGGCCGAACCGGTTTCGCCAATGCTTTGCAGGGCTTCCATGATTCCCCACACGGTGCCGAACAGACCAATGAACGGCGCGGTGCTGCCGATACTGGCGAGGATCGCCTGACCGTTTTCCAGGGAGCGGCGTTCTTTCTGGATCTGCTGGCGCAGGTTGCGTTCCAGGCGATCGGAACGGTTGATGGTGTGCGCCAGTTGTTGCGTGGTACGCGGCGATTCTTCCACCAGCAAGGCTTCGAAACCGCTGCTGGCGATGCGCGCCAGCGAGCCCGGATACTGGCTGGCGTGTTCGGCGGCGGTGAGCAGATCCGGCGCGCCCCAGAAAGCTTTGCTGAACTGTTTGTTCTGGGCTTTCTGGCGCAGGTATTGCGCCGACTTGACCAGCAGGATTGCCCAGCTGACCACGGAAAACAGCACCAGGCCCCAGAGCACACCGGGGACAATCATCGAAGACAGTGAAGAGTTCATGGCTACACCTCGCTTGCATTAAGTCGGTTATGAGTTGGGGTTGCCGTTACTGCGGCAATTTGAAATCGATGGTCTGGGTGGCGAAGCCGTCAATCGGCGTATCACCGCGCTTGGCCGGAATGAACTTCCAGTTCTTCACTGCCGCGACGGCGGCGTCATCCAGTTGCGGCTTGCCGCTGGACTTGGTCACCGTGACCGAACCGGCGCGACCGTTGGCCAGCACCTGAATGCGCAGCACCACGCTGCCTTCCCAATTGCGCCGCAGCGCCAGCGACGGGTACTCCGGCGGCGGGTTGCCGAGGCTGGCGAGACCGGAAATCGCTGCCGATTCCTTGACCGGGCCGGGCGCGGCGGCAGGGGCCGGTGGCGCGCTTGGTGTCGCCGGCGCAGCGGGAGCGGCCGGTTGTGCCGAGGCAGGCGGAGCTTTCGGCGGCTCGACTTTTTTCACCGGTTTGGGCTTTTCGAGCGGCTTCGGCTTTTCGATCGGCTTGGGCTTCTCTACCGGTTTGGGCGGTGGCTTGACCGCGTCTTCGTCTTCCACCGGTTGTTCAGGCTCCGGAGGTGGAGGTGGAGGGGGTGGCGGTGGTGGCTCCGGCGTGGGCGGCGCAGGCGGTGTCGGGCTGCTCAGCTCGACAGTCATTTCCGGGATCTGCGGCGGTGTCGGCAGGGGCTCGGGTCGAGTCTGCTGGAGAAACCACCAGGCGCCGCCGTGTATCAGCGCCGATACCGCTACCAGCAACAGCATCTGCTGTTTATTCAACCCGCCGGGTTGCGACGTGTTGGCTGCGAAGACCGGCCTGTCCGGTGGCGGCGGGATTGGCGCTTCCCGTAACGGCCCCGGCAGGGTTCTGTGCTTTACCGCATCGTTCATTAAAGCTCCCTCGGGTTGATGAAGGGCAATAAGGTGCCGTCCGAACAATTGGTTGATGTTCGAGTGGGTGGGTGAAACTTTCTTTTGGGTGTACGCAAGCCGATAGTTGAACTATCTATTGAACACGGCTTGCTTACAGTTACTGGCTTAGAGCCATCGACTTCGAGTGTTCATTAGCCATTCCCTGGTTGTTCTTGTGCTTTATGTAGGAGCGGCCCGAGCCTTCGGCAGCTCCTACAGTTGATTACTCAAATTTTGTTTTGCAACCGCTGTGCCAAATGTTGCGGAAATGTACAGCGGTTATTTCATGGCTGTTACCCGTGTCGCATTTATATAAGTTTTACTGGCGGGCCAAGTTTTCTTTAATGCGCGACTGTCCATGGCCCCGAATCCCGGGGCTTTTTTACAGGCGAGTCAGGCCTGGCGCTGTATCCGGCGGGTCAGCCAGATAGAGCCGCTGAACTCGAGTCTGCCAAGGCACTTGATGGTGCGCGGCGGACTGATTTGGTGCGGGTCAATGGATTAGCGGGTCACAGGCTGTATTCCTTGTTTTTGTTCAATTGAAATCATTGTTTTAAATATTGATTAGTTATGCTCGGGAGTGCGCTTTTGGTGCAATAACAAAAAGCCTTAAGTTATTGTTCGACAATCCTGTTGCTAGTCATTGATTGATCGTTTGTGCAATAACTTCATGCGGTGTATTTAAAAAATAAATAGTGTATTGCCGCTGGCGCAGCCAATGGCGCCAAACGCAGTGCAGGACTGTCGGGTTCAGGTAATAAGATAGATGTATTGATTACCGGGACTGTGGCGGTGAACTCGGCGTTGCGCCAATTGATACCCACAGGCAGTAGTGATGCGGCAGAACGATTGAAGATTCACGCAGTGACCTCCTTGTTGCCAGCTCGGATACGCGAACTTTTGGTTCGGTATCGCACCTTACAAGAACGCGGATAGCGTTCGATGATTGCTCTTGGTGCGGGATGGGCACCGCCAGCGCTGTTTTGCGAGGTTTGAATTCGCAAGTCGCGAGTGCATGGAAAAAATGTGCCAAAGCCGATACACCCGCTATAAATAGGGCTACACCAGACCTGTCGAGATCGAGGAGGGGACATGTATCAACTTTACGGACATCTCAATTCAGGTGCTGCCGCGATCGAAGCGGCGCTGGAGTTGTGCCAGATCGCCTACCGCTTCATTGATAGCCAGGCCTCGAGCGAAGCCGCCGAGGCACTGGCGCTGCTCAATCCACTGAAGCAGGTGCCGACCCTGCAATTGCCCGACGGCAGTGCGATCACCGAAAGTGTGGCGATTCTGATTCACCTGGGCCTGAGCTTTCCCGAGTCCAGTCTGTTGCCGGCCAAGCCGGGGGATCGCGACCAGGCGATTCGCGGCATGGTCTACATCGTCAGCAATTGCTACGCGGCCATCGGCGTCATCGATTACCCCGAGCGCTGGCTGGTGATGCCCGACGAGGCCTCACGGCAAAACCTGATGGCCGGTGCCCGTGAGCGTTTGCACTGGAGTTGGGAGGTGTTCGCCGACCAGTTTTCCGCCGAGCTGTACCTGGACGACGAAAAGCCGGGAGCACTGGACGTGCTGGCGGCCGTGGTGACGCGTTGGGCGGGGAGTCGCGAGCATCTGCGCCAGACGCGGCCGGGGTTTCATGCGTGGTTGCAGCGCATTGACCGGCATCCGGTGCTGGCGCCGGTATTTGCCCGGCATTGGCCTTCCTGAACACCCCATAAACCAATGTGGGAGCGGGGGGGGGGGGGGGGGGGGGGGGGGGGGGGGGGGGGGGGGGGGGGGGGGGGGGGGGGGGGGGGGGGGGGGGGGGCGGGCCCG
>NZ_JANLOG010000040.1:0-20405 GCF_025466205.1 Pseudomonas sp. 13B_3.2_Bac1 | reverse complement strand
GGCAGCTCCTACAGGTGGACCGGGCAGTTAGTTCGGCACGCGGCGGCCGTCCAGCACTCGGTTGACCATCAGTTCACTGAGCATGATCACCTGATGCAGCATCAGCATGGCCCGGCGCTGTGGGTTGTCGACGACGTCGCCGATATTGCGCGCCATGTCGCTGGCGGCGGCTAACGACTCGCAGGCCTCGACGAGCAATGTTTCTTCGTCCACGGTGGGGTCGATGAGGAAGATTCGGCTTGATTTGCCTGACGGTACTGAAGGGATGGAGATCTTCAGTGCGCCGGGGTTGAGGTAGAAGTTGATGGCGCGGTCGGTCGCGGCTTTTATCTTCTGCGGGTCGAGGGCCGGGTCGTATGGGATCGGGTCGACGTCCGGGGGGTTGGGTGTGGCTTTGAACATAAATATCTAATTCCTGATCAAGGGCCGCGACCGTTCTCTACTAAAAGAAGGGTGGCGGCTGTGCGCAGGTTAGTAGACCGGAGGAATTAGCAAGACCGGCGCGCTCGAGAGCGCCCTGCGCACAACCACCATCGAAGTGCAGGCATCGAAACGCCTGACTTTATGGGACTCATGCACTTACTAAAACCATACGGGCTACTAAACCCGACCACCGATGGGCAGTGGCAGAGTAACGATATAGCGCATGGTATGGTCTCGTAAGCCGGCGGATTCTGGCGTACGCGTAGGTAACGGCGCAAGGCGTTGTAGCCGTTATGGCGTAACGGTTCGTGTACTTTAAACGTCCTTGCGGGGTTACGTTTATGTCCGAGGTTTGCTCGGTTGATTTGCTGTTGTCTGGTCGAACGCCTTCGCGAGCAAGCCCGCTCCCACAGGGGATTTTTGTCAGGGCACATAACCCATGACCAACGCAGAGCCAATGGCTCATGGCAACACCCACTCCCACAGGTTTCCTGGCGGCTCCGATGATTTGTGTTCAGGCCTGAGGCATCTGGAAGGAACTGCCACCCCACTGCATCAGTCGCATGAGAAGGAAGCCGTTTTTTCAGAGGAGTGAACGTGTCCAGCGATCCCAAGCGTCACGCCGTCGACGCCTCCGTCATCCATCGCTTGCGTGTGCTGACGGTCAATACCCACAAGGGTTTTACCGCCCTCAACCGGCGCTTCATCCTGCCGGAACTGCGTGAAGCGGTGCGCAGTACCTCGGCCGATCTGGTGTTTCTCCAGGAAGTGGTGGGCGAACACGAGCGACATTCCAATCGCTACAACGAATGGCCGCAAACCTCGCAATACGAATTTCTCGCCGACAGCATGTGGAGCGATTTCGCTTACGGGCGCAATGCGGTCTATCCCGACGGCCACCACGGCAATGCCCTGTTGTCGAAGTACCCGATCCGTGAATACCGCAATCTCGACGTGTCGATCACCGGCCCCGAACGCCGCGGTTTGCTGCACTGTGTGCTGGACGTGCCGGGCCACGCCGAAGTCCACGCGATCTGCGTGCACTTGAGTCTGCTGGAAAGTCATCGCCAATTGCAGTTGCAGCTGCTTTGCCAGTTGCTCGAATCATTGCCCGACGATGCGCCGGTGATCATCGCCGGTGACTTCAACGACTGGCAATTGCAGGGCAACGTAGCCCTAGCCCGCCGCGATTATCTGCACGAAGCGTTCGAACGCCACCACGGCCGTCCCGCCAAGACCTATCCGGCCCGTTTTCCGCTGCTGCGCCTGGACCGCATCTACCTGCGCAACGCCAGCAGCCACGACCCGCAAATCCTTGGCAACAAACCGTGGACACACCTGTCGGACCACTTGCCGCTGGCGGTGGAAGTGCATCTTTAGTTGCGGTTCTGACATGACCGTTAGTCAGGCGCACTTGAAGGCAGATCAAAACCATCTACACCTAAAACAGCTCAAGGAGTAGCGCATTCAATTCGTTAGAGCATGGATTTCATGTAGTGCCTCAGTAGCAACGCGAGGCCGATCCTGTGCTCGCTCAAGGATGATTTCCCCGAATTTGGCTGTAGGGAATCGCCATGACGCGCTACTCCAGATACCTGCGGGCATTGCCGCAGACGCTGTTCTTGCCTGCCTCGCTATTGCTCGCCAGTTCACCCGCCTCCGCCGCTTGCTCACTGGTTCCGGGGCCCGGCAACGACGCCTTCACCTGTGACAGTGGCACCAGCGGTTCGCTGACCGATCTCGCGGGCAACAACAGCCTGACCCTGCCCGCCAACGGAACCGGTCTGATCAACGGCAACGTGACCTTTGGCGCCGGCGCTGACCGGGTCGTCATCAACTCCGGAACCATCACCGGCGCGGTCAACCAGGGCGCCGGCATCGACGATTTCGTCATGAGCGCCGGCTCCATCGGCTCGCTGGCCCAGGGCGATGGCCGCGACACCTTTCTGATGACCGGGGGCACCATCGTCGGCGCCTTCGAGGACGGCGATGTCGCGCGTATGACCGGCGGCACCATCGGCCGGGTCGACATGAAACTCGACAATAATATTTTCGACCTGTCCGGCGGGCAGATCCTCGGCAACCTGGTGACCGGGTTCGGCACCGACACCATCATCGTCTCCGGTGGCCGCATCGGCGGCAACATCAGTGTCAGCGGCGGCAACGACAGCATCACCGTGACCGGCGGCGAAATCGTCGGTGAAATCCGCGCCAGTGTCGGCGACGACACGTTGCTGTGGGACGGCGGCGGGCTCATCCGCTCGGCGATCCTGATGGGCGACGGTAACGACAGCGCGACATTGCGCAACCTCGATGACAGCGTGCTGGCGCTGACCCCCAACGTGGATGGCGGCACGGGCAACGACACCCTGACCTTCGACAACTCCCGCACCGCGCTGCCAGCGCGCTTCAGCAATTGGGAAACAGTGAACCTGAACAACGGCTCGCAACTGGACTTGGGGTCGAGCAGCCTGGTGCTTGGCGATGCCGTCAGCGGCAGCGGTGTGCTCAACGTCGATGCCAGCAGCAGCGTGTTCTCGACCCAGGGCGCCGTGTCGCCTGCCGTGGCCGGCCAGGCCGTGACCTTCAACAACGCCGGGGTCATCGACCTGACCCGCAACAACAGCCGCACCGATGACACCCTGACCATCAATGGCAACTACGTCGGCAACGGCGGCCAGTTGCTGCTGCAAAGCGAACTCGGTGCCGACGGCGCGCCCAGCGACAAACTGGTGGTCAACAACGGCAGCTTGAGCGGCGCCACCGTCATCTCCGTCACTAACATCGGCGGGCTCGGTGGGCTCACCCAGGCGAACGGCATTCAAGTGGTGCAGGCACAGGGTTCCACGGTCAGTACCAACAATGCCTTCAGCTTCAACGGTCCTGTGTCCGTCGGGGCTTACGATTACTACCTGTTCAAGGGCGGTGTCACCGCCGGAACCGAAAACAGCTGGTACCTGCGTTCTGCCGTGGTCGCGCCGCAAGCCGTCAGCGTGCCCAACCCTGATCCGAGCCTGCCGCCGATTCTGGTGCCGGTAGTGGCGACCCCGGTCGTCGCGCAGATCACGCCTGTTGCACCCGCCCCCGGCGAACCCGCGCCGCCCATCGCCAGCCCTGAGCAGCCCGTACTGCCCGTGCTGCCCGCCGCCGTGGCGGGCGCCGCGCCGATCCCGATCTATCGTCCGGAAGTGCCCAACTGGTCGGTGCTGCCCCCTGCCGCCGCGCAGTTGACCTTAAGCGCGCTCGGCACGTTTCACGACCGTCAGGGCGATCAACGCCTGCTTAGCGAAACCGGTGCCTTCGGTGCCGGTTGGGGCCGCGTCTACGGCAAAAACCTCGACCAGACCTGGGCCGGCACCGTTATCCCACGCCTGAACGGTTCGCTCAATGGCTTTCAGGTCGGCAATGACCTGTACAGCGCGCAGACGTCGGGCGGGCAAACGCAACGCATCGGCCTGTTCGTCGGCCACAGCCGGATTCAGGGCGATGTCGACGGTTTCAACGAAGGCTTCGAAAACAACAGCGCGGGCAAGATCAAACTCGAGGGCGACAGCTATGGTCTGTACTGGACGCTAACCGATCCGTACGGCTGGTACATCGATACCGTGGCCATGGGCACGCGTTTCGACGGCGACAACCGTTCCGACCGTGGGCTGAAACTGGACAATCGCGGGCATGCCCTGACGCTGTCCGCCGAGGCAGGCTACCCGTTCGCGCTCAACGACACCTGGGTGGTCGAGCCGCAAGTGCAGGTGATCCACCAGAAAATCTCCCTCGACAGCCAGGACGATGGCATCTCGCGGGTGTCATTCGACTCCGACGGCGCCTGGACCGGTCGCCTCGGCGCCCGGCTCAAGGGCCGTTATCAGGTCAATGGTCTGCCGTTGGAACCGTATCTGCGGGCCAATCTGTGGCACACCTTTTCCGGCACTGATTCGGTGACCTTCGACGGCACCGATACCATCAACACTCAGCAGAAATCCTCGACTGCGGATATCGGCCTCGGCGTGGTGCTGACGCTCGACCGTGCAGTGAGTGTTTACGCCAGTACCGATTACAGCAGCAACATCGACAGCAATGACCTGCGTGGTCTGGCGGGAAATCTGGGGGTACGGATAAGCTGGTAAGCGCCTTCACGCGGTGTCACAACCGACGCCATCGCGAGCAGGCTCACTCCTACAGGGAAACGCATTCCAAAATGTAGGAGTGAGCCTGCTCGCGATGACAGCGACGCGGTTGCGGATCAGCCCTCCGGCTTCAGAATCAACACCGCCAACGGCGGCAGATTCAGCTCCAGCGACAGCGACTGGCCATGGCTCGCCACCTCTTCGGTAAACGCCCCGCCACCATTGCCATAGTTGGACCCGGCATAGGTGTCAGCATCGCTGTTGAGCAGTTCGTTCCAGCGTCCGGCGAACGGTACGCCGACCCGGTACGACTGACGCGGCACCGGGGTGAAGTTGGCCACCACCAGCACCGGTTTGCCGTCCTTGCTCCAGCGCAGCCACGCGTACACGCTGTTGATGGCGTCATCGCCGATCAGCCACTGGAAACCCTGCGGCGCATCGTCCTGATCGTGCAGCGCCGGTTCCTCGCGGTACAGGCGATTGAGGTCGCCGACCAGTTTCTGCACGCCTTTATGTTCCGAGTATTGCAGCAGGTACCAGTCCAGTTGCTGATCGTGATTCCACTCACGCCACTGGCCGAATTCGCAGCCCATGAACAACAGTTTCTTGCCCGGATGGGTCCACATGAAGCTCAGGTAGGCGCGCAGGTTGGCAAATTTCTGCCAACGGTCGCCGGGCATCTTGTCGATCAGCGAATGCTTGCCGTGCACCACTTCGTCGTGGGAAATCGGCAGGATGAAACGCTCGGACCAGGCGTAAACCAGGCCGAAACTCAATTCGTTGTGATGGTGCGCGCGGTACACCGGGTCCTGCTGGATGTAGTGCAGCGAATCGTGCATCCAGCCCATGTTCCATTTATAGGCAAAACCGAGGCCGCCCTGCTGCGTGCTCTGGCTGACGCCCGGCCATGCGGTGGATTCCTCGGCGATCACCAGCGCCCCCGGGGCTTCCAGCTCGACCACGTCGTTCAAGTGGCGAAGGAAATCGATCGCCTCCAGATTCTCGCGCCCGCCATGGCGGTTCGGCACCCATTCGCCGGCCTTGCGCGAATAGTCGCGATAGAGCATCGAGGCCACCGCATCCACACGCAGGCCGTCGATGTGGAAATGCTTCAGCCAGTGCAGCGCCGACGCCAGCATGTAGCCGTGGACTTCGGTGCGCCCCAGGTTGTAGATCAGCGTGTCCCAGTCCTGATGGAAGCCTTCCAGCGGGTTGCCATATTCGTACAGCGCGGTGCCGTCGAACTGCGCCAGACCATGGGTATCGGTAGGGAAATGCGCTGGCACCCAGTCGAGGATCACGCCGATATCGGCGCGGTGACAGGCGTCGACGAACTCACCGAACTGCTCCGGCGTGCCGTATCGGGCGCTCGGGGCGAATTGCGAGAGCAACTGATAACCCCATGAGCCGCCAAACGGGTGCTCCATGATCGGCATCAGTTCGATGTGGGTGAAGCCCAGTTCCTTGACGTAAGGAATCAGGCGTTCGGCCAGCTCCGGCCAAGTGTACTGGCGGGCGACTTCGCCCAGATCGTCCAGCTCGCATTGCCACGATCCGGCATGCAACTCGTAGATCGACAGCGGTGCCGAATGCTTCTGCCGCTCGCGGCGGCCGTTCATCCAGTCCTGATCCTGCCAATTGATCTGCAACGGTGCGGCGACTTTCGAGGCGGTGTCCGGCGGCAGGCTGGTGGCCAGGGCCATCGGGTCGGCCTTCAACGGCAGGATGCCGTGGGCGCCAAGGATCTCGTACTTGTACAACTCCCCCGCTTGCAGGCGCGGAATGAACAACTCCCAGACCCCGGATGGATGGCGCAGGCGCATCGGATGGCGGCGACCGTCCCACACGTTGAAGTCACCGACCACCGACACCCGCCGGGCATTCGGCGCCCACACGGCAAAACGCACGCCGTCGACGCCATCGACCGTAGTCAATTGCGCGCCGAGGCAGCTGCTCAGATCACGGTGATTGCCTTCGGCGAACAGATACAAATCCATTTCGCCGAGCAACTGACCGAAGCTGTAGGGATCTTCCGCCACCTGCTCGCCGCCGGCCCAACGGGTGCGCAACAGATACGGCCGCGCCTGCGCGAAGTGGCCGACAAACAGCCCCGGGGTTTCGGTGGCGCTCAGTTCGCCGCGCTCTTCGCCGCTGTCCTTGTCCAGCACTTCAACTTTCAACGCACCCGGCAGATAAGCGCGAATGAATTGTCCGCCGGCTCCATCGCCGTGCGGACCGAGAATGGAAAACGGGTCGTGATGTTCGGCGCGAACCAGCGCGTCGATGTCCTGCGCCGCCGGCAATAACGCTTCTTTAGCGTGACCCTGTTCCTTGTTCGAGAAACTCATGACTACTCTCCACCAAGATCGGAAAAGGGTTTAAGCCCTGTCAATAACCCATACAAACCGTGCAACGGCACGGGCAGCCACGTGGGGCGATTTTCGGCTTCATAGGCCACTTCATAGGCCGCCTTCTCCAGGCCGAACAGCGCAAGCGCAGCGTCGGCACCCGCAGGATCCTGCCAGGCATGATCAAGACTAGCTGCCGCTTGGCGATATGCCTGAACAAATGCCTCGCGCGCCTCACGCAGATAGCGCTCGGCAACCCGATGGCGGGCCGCTTCGGACTCTGGACTGTGATCGACGTTGTGTACGTTGATGGTCATCGCCGCCGCGTAATCGAAGGAACGCAGCACGCCGCTGACGTCTTTGTACGGACTGTGTTTGCCGCGCCGTTCGTGCAGCGGCCGCGCCGGCTCACCCTCGAAGTCGATCAGGTAGGCATCGCCCTTGATCACCAGCACCTGACCCAGGTGCAAGTCGCCGTGGACACGGATACGCAAGCCGCCCACGGCTTTTTGCGCGAGTTCCTGCACATGGCCGAGGATGACCTTTTTGTTGTCCAAGAGCCGCGCGACCATTTTCTGATCCGCCG
This sequence comes from Pseudomonas sp. 13B_3.2_Bac1, assembly GCF_025466205.1. Classification (NCBI taxonomy): domain Bacteria; kingdom Pseudomonadati; phylum Pseudomonadota; class Gammaproteobacteria; order Pseudomonadales; family Pseudomonadaceae; genus Pseudomonas; species Pseudomonas sp. 13B_3.2_Bac1. The sequence goes on along the minus strand of NZ_JANLOG010000040.1, from coordinate 12,921 downwards.
CGTTCAGATGACTCTGATGCTGCTTGAGCAGCTTCAAGGCATGCTCGACCTGCGCCGCAACATCCTTGCCGGCGGCTTGAGCATCCTTGGCACTGGTGGTTTGCGGGGCGAAGTCGGGGTTGTCGGTTGGCGCCGCCAGCACTTGGTGCATTTCACCCAGACGCTGGCCGAGCATGCCGGCAAAATCCTTCAGTTCGCCGAGGGCGTTGTAGTGCTGCTCCTGCTCGGACATCGAGTCTGCCAGCTCATCACGCAGCGCCCGTTCGAGATTGTTCTGCGTCCATTCCCAGGCATCGCCCTGATTGCTCAGATAGCCTTGGGCGATCATTAGCAAGTTGTCTTCGCCAGCGCCATCGCGCCGGATCACCGAGCCGAGCAGCGGCGAGATGTTCTCGAAGCCGGCCTCGGTCAGGTACGCACTCATTTCCAGTTCCGGGTGCACACCGGAGGCGACCTTGCGGATCAGCTTCAGCACCAGGCTGTTGCCGATCACCACCGAACTGTTCGACTGCTCGGCCGACAGATAGCGCACTTCCGACTCGGCGCCGAGGCCGAGTTTTTCCAACTTCGCGGTCGGCGCAAAACGAATCTCGCCCTGTTCGGAGTGGAGCACGGTGGCGCTCTGCATGCCTTGCAACACAGCGTGCACAAACGTTTCGAGGCTGAACGCATCAGTAATCAGACCGACCTGTCGCCCGCGACGTACGCGTGACAACGCCAGTTGCTGCGGCAACGCCGGCCCGACCTGATCTTCGGCGATGAAACCGAACGGCAGCTGATAGCGGCTGGTCTGCCCGGCGCTGGTGACTTCGATCTCGCTGAGCAGCACCGGGTGCTGCGCATCGCCGAAGCGCACGCCGTAGGCCAGATTGACCTGCTCGATGGCCGCGTCCTTGCCGGCGAACCAGCGGCGATTCTGCAGCCAGCTCGGCAGAATGCCCTGCTCCAGGGTGTTGCGGGTCGGCGCTTCGAGCAGCTCTTCCATGCGTTTTTTCAGCACCAGCGTGGTGAAGTCCGGCAGGCTCTGCGCCGGTTCTACGTGCCAGCTCGGCATCTGGTTTTCCGCAGCCAGGGCGAACCAGTAGAAACCGTAAGGCGCCAGGGTCAGGAGGAAATTCAACTGGCCGATCGGCGGGAACGCGTTACCGCCAAGCATCTCCACCGGGACCATGCCGACGTAGGCCGACAGATCGAGTTCCGCCGCCTGCGCGCTGCGCGAGACGTTGGCCACGCAAAGGATGATTTCGTGCTTGCCGTCGGCTTCGGTGAATTCGCGGGTGTAGGCCAGAATCCGTCGGTTGCTCGGCGAGAGCATTTTCAGCGTGCCGCGACCGAAGGCCTTGGACTGCTTGCGCACGGCGAGCATGCGCCGGGTCCAGTTGAGCAGCGAATGCGGGTCGCCAGCCTGGGTTTCGACGTTGACCGACAGATAACCGTATTGCGGGTCCATGATCGGCGGCAACACCAGACTGGCCGGATCGGCGCGGGAGAAACCGCCGTTGCGGTCGATCGACCATTGCATCGGCGTGCGCACGCCGTCGCGGTCGCCGAGGTAGATGTTATCGCCCATGCCGATTTCATCGCCGTAATACAGGGTCGGCGTGCCCGGCATCGACAACAGCAGGCTATTGAGCAATTCCACGCGGCGGCGGTCACGCTCCATCAACGGCGCCAGACGCCGGCGAATACCGAGGTTGATCCGCGCGCGACGGTCAGCGGCGTAGTAATTCCACAGGTAGTCGCGCTCCTTGTCGGTAACCATCTCCAGCGTCAGCTCATCGTGGTTACGCAGGAAGATCGCCCACTGACAGTTGGCCGGAATCTCGGGGGTTTGCCGCAGAATGTCGGTGATCGGGAAGCGATCTTCCTGGGCCAGCGCCATGTACATGCGCGGCATCAGCGGAAAGTGAAACGCCATGTGGCATTCATCGCCGTTGACGCCCTCGGCATCGGTGTCACCGAAGTACAGCTGGGTGTCTTCCGGCCATTGGTTGGCCTCGGCCAGCAGCATGCGGTCGGGGTAATTCGCATCGATCTCGGCACGGATCTGCTTGAGGACGTCGTGGGTCTCCGGCAGGTTCTCGTTGTTGGTGCCGTCGCGTTCGATCAGGTACGGAATCGCGTCAAGACGCAGGCCGTCGATGCCCATGTCCAGCCAGTAGCGCATCACCGACAGCACGGCTTTCATCACTTGCGGATTGTCGAAATTCAGGTCGGGCTGGTGCGAATAGAAACGGTGCCAGAAGTACTGACCGGCGACCGGGTCCCAGGTCCAGTTGGACTTTTCGGTGTCGAGGAAGATGATCCGCGTACCGTCGTACTTCTGGTCGTCATCCGACCACACGTAGAAGTCGCGCGCCGCCGAACCGGGCTTGGCCTTGCGCGCCCGCTGGAACCACGGGTGCTGATCCGAAGTGTGGTTGATGACCAGCTCAGTGATCACCCGCAACCCCCGCTTGTGCGCCTCGGCGATGAAGCGCTTGGCGTCGGCCATGGTTCCGTAGTCGCTGTGCACGCCGCGGTATTCGGCGATGTCGTAACCGTCGTCGCGACGGGGCGAGGGATAGAACGGCAAGAGCCAGATAGTGTTGACGCCGAGATCGGCGATGTAATCGAGTTTGGCGATCAAGCCGGGAAAGTCGCCGATCCCATCGTTGTTGGAGTCGAAAAACGATTTGACGTGAACCTGATAAATCACCGCATCCTTGTACCAGAGCGGGTCTTTGATAAAGGTGGCTGCCTTGGGTTTCTTCGCCATGTGAAACTCCTGAAAAATTCGTCTCTGCACATAATGTGATCGTGCTGATACTTCTGTAGGAGCTGCCGAAGGCTGCGATCTTTTGATCTTGCTTCTAAAAAATCAAAGGCAAAAGATCGCAGCCTTCGGCAGCTCCTACAGGGGTCGGTGTGTGTCTTACGCGGCAGTAATCCGCCAAATCCCGAACGGCTGATACGCCGGGTCAATCCGCATGAACTGGTACTTGCCATGCCAGTCCCAGCGATGCCCGTTCATCAAGTCCTCACCGTGGGTCGTCGCGTCATCGGGCAGGCCCATCTCCCACAGCGGCAGTTCGAAACTGGCTTCCTGCACGTTGCGCGGATCGAGGCTCACCGCCACCAGAATGAAGTTGCTGCCGTCAAAGCTGCGCTTGCCGAAGTACAGAATGTTGTCGTTCCACGCGTTGTAGACCTTCAGCCCCAGATGCGTGTGCAGCGCCGGGTTCTGCCGGCGGATGCGGTTGAGCTGGGCAATTTCGGCAATGATGTTGCCCGGTGCATTGAAGTCGCGGACGCGGATCTCGTACTTCTCCGAATCGAGGTATTCCTCTTTGCCCGGTACCGGCGCTGCTTCGCACAGCTCATAACCGGAATACATGCCCCACAGGCCCGAGCCCATGGTCGCCAGCGCCGCGCGGATGAGAAACCCCGGCCGCCCCGACTCATGCAGGAACGCCGGGTTGATGTCCGGCGTATTGACGAAAAAGTTCGGCCGGTAGCATTCGCGCCACGGCGACTCGTTGAGTTCGGTGAAGTAGGCTGCCAGCTCGGACTTGGTGTTGCGCCAGGTGAAATAGGTGTAGCTCTGGCTGTAACCGACCTTGCCCAGGCGCGCCATCATCGCTGGTGTAGTGAATGCCTCGGCGAGGAAGATCACCTCCGGGTGCAGCGCCCGCACATCGGCGATCAGCCATTGCCAGAACGGCAGCGGTTTGGTGTGCGGATTGTCGACGCGAAAGATCTTCACACCTTCGTTGACCCAACCGACGACGATATCGCGCAGCTCGACCCACAGACTGGGAATCGCTTCAGGCGCATAGAAGTCGACGTTGACGATGTCCTGATATTTCTTCGGCGGGTTTTCCGCATATTTGATCGTGCCGTCCGGGCGCCAGTTGAACCAGCCCGGATGCTGCTTGAGCCACGGATGATCCTGGGAACACTGAATGGCGAAATCGAGGGCGATTTCCAGACCATGCTCAGCGGCAGCGGCGACCAACCGGCGAAAGTCTTCGCGGGTACCGAGCTGCGAGTGAATCGCCTCATGACCACCCTCTTCGCTGCCGATTGCATAGGGACTGCCTGGATCATCCGGGCCGGCCGTCAGGGAATTGTTGCGACCCTTGCGATGGGCGCGGCCGATCGGATGGATCGGCGTGAAATACAGCACATCAAAGCCCATGTCCTGAATCATCGGCAGACGCGCGTGCACATCGTTGAAGGTGCCGTGACGGTTGGGATCGTCGGTGATCGAGCGCGGAAACAGCTCGTACCAACTGGCAAACTCGGCCAGTTCCCGTTCGACGTCCATCGGGAATTCGGCACTCAGGCTCAGATACGCGCGGTGATCAGCCTGGGCCATCAATTGCGCACTGCGCGGGTGCAGAAACAGCGCCACCTGCTCAGTTTCGAGCAGGCCGGACAATTCATGATGCAACGCGGCGAGTTGTTCGCTGAGTTGACCTTCGCTGCGCTCGGCGGCCTGCTGCACCATGCTGCGGCCTTCCTGCAGCTCCAATGAAACCGGGACGGCAGCGTTGTGCTTTTTCTCCAGTTCGTACTGGAAACTGGCGAAATGATCGATCCAGGCTTCGACGCAAAACACAAAGCGTCCTTGATGCTCGGGGCGAAAGCGCCCTTCCCAACTGTTGTTGCCGAGGTCGTTCATGACCTCGCTCTGCCAGGCCTCTGCGCCCTCCTCGTGCCAGCGGATGCGTACCGCGAGCTTGTCGTGGCCGTCGGCAAACACTTTGCTGGTGACGACGACGTCGCGACCGGCAATCGACTTGACCGCAAACTGGCCGCCATCAAGAGTCGGCATGGTGTTTTCGATCACGATGCGCGGCAGCAGCAACGCCTGCGACAGCGGCATGTGCGGGTTGTAGCTCTGCTCTGAAGGTTTTTCAGCAGACATCGAGCATCTCTCCTTAACGCCCCAAGGACGCTCTTGTGCCGGATCGGTGGTCACAACGAGGCACCGGCCCCGACTTGAACTGACTTAGGTTCCGAGCGACCGGCGCGGGGAAAAGTTCACAGGGATTTGCCTGGACAAAAAAGCGGATCGAATTCATCACATGGTGGTCAATCCACTTAAGCACTTCTCACGCCATGTGCCACACGGAGGTCTACAGATGAACATCCCGATCCCGGCCGAAACGCCTGATCCGAACATCGACAAACCCACGCTGCCCGAGACCGAGCCGCAGCCGATCCCCGAACAGGAACCACCGGGCACCACGCCACCGCCGAAGGAAGAGCCGCCGACGACGATGCCGCCCGTCATCGTCTGAGCAGTGCCCCTCATCCTGTAGGAGCTGCCGAAGGCTGCGATCTTTTGATCTTGTTTTTAAAAATCAAAATCAAAAGATCGCAGCCTGCGGCAGCTCCTACAGGGGTTAATCCTAGGTTGTTACAGGTGTGGTTTTTTCTCCTCTTCCTTCTCGAACAACCTGACCACTCGTGGCATCACGCTGAAAACCCCCAACGCCAACAACGTGCTGAGCAACGCCGTCGCCTCCCTGCCCAGGCCGGCCGCCACCCCGATTGCCGCTGTCATCCACAACCCGGCCGCCGTGGTCAGCCCTCTGACATGGCCTTCATCGCCTTCCTGATTTTTCAGAATGGTCCCGGCACCCAAGAAGCCGATCCCGGCGATAACGCCCTGCAACACCCGACTAATCGCATCGGATTCAGCCCCTGAAGTCTGCGGCACCAGCACAAACAACGCCGCGCCGAGCGCCACCAGCATGTGCGTGCGCACCCCGGCAGCCTTGCCCTTGTGCTCACGTTCAAAACCGAGAATCCCGCCCAGCACCGCTGCCATCAACAGGCGCACGGTGATGCGTGTCAGTTGCGAGGCATCGCCGACGTCAGCGAATTCTGCTTGCAGCGTTTCCCACACTTCATCCCACCAAGCGTTCATCGCTCCGTCCTTTTTATATGTCGTCAGTGGATGGACAGCAGCGACCATTAATCAGTTGCGCAGAACGATCGGCAAAGCGCGCGCCCTAACCTTTCAGACACCCGAGAAAAAAGGACAGCCCCATGCCCGTTCGAATCGATGAATCCAATCCCGAAGCAAAAGTGTGTTTTTTCATCGTCGAAAATGGCGAGGAAATTCGCATTTGCGACACGCTGGAAGTCAAAACAGATAGTGAAAAAGCCATGTCGTTTGTGGAAATTGAAAGTCGGCGCGTTTACATCACCGAAGCGGAAGCTGATGCCTTGACCGTCGCCGGCGCAAAGGATGGTCGCAAGCATCTGAAGGCCGACGAGAGTGATTCGGTGATTTGACTGACCCTGATCAACACCCGGCGCAGACGCCTGCGATAGGCGTTTGCGCCTACGTCTGCGGGCTGCTTCAAGTTGTCGCAGGGCGTGGGTCAGAAGCCATCTGATACGCTTTTTATTCAAATAGCTGAGCCTGTTATGCAAACAGTTCGGCGCTCATAGTTCATCCGCCTGATGGAGGCTGATGAGCGAACGACCATGAGCGAACAAATCCCCGTCCGAACCGTAGAAGCAAGCCCCACCATAAAAAATGTGCCTGGTCGCCCGATGAAGGCGAAGGCCGGCTCCACCGACAATCACATCCACACCCGCAGTTTCACCGGCCTGTTCCGCACCTTGCGCATGAGCGGCGCGGGATTTCTGTTTCTGCTGTTCTTCGGCACCGTGTGGCTGAATTGGGGCGGTCGTCAGGCCGTGCTGTGGGACTTGGCCGAAAGCAAATTTCACATCTTCGGCGCGACCTTCTGGCCGCAGGATTTCATCCTGCTCTCGGCGCTGCTGATCATTGCCGCGTTCGGCCTGTTCGCCATCACCGTGTTCGCCGGCCGGGTCTGGTGCGGCTACACCTGCCCACAGAGCTCGTGGACATGGATTTTCATGTGGTGCGAGAAAGTCACCGAAGGCGAGCGCAACCAACGGATCAAACTGCAAGCGGCGCCCTGGAGCCTGAACAAACTGGCCCGGCGTGCAGCCAAGCACACCCTGTGGCTGGCGATCAGCGTGCTGACCGGGCTGACCTTCGTCGGCTACTTCACGCCGATTCGTCCGCTGGCTGAAGAGCTGCTCACCCTGCAAATCGGCGGGGTCAGCCTGTTCTGGGTGCTGTTCTTCACCGCCGCCACTTACATCAATGCCGGCTGGCTGCGCGAAGCGGTGTGCATGCATATGTGCCCGTATGCGCGGTTCCAGAGCGTGATGTTCGACAAGGACACCCTGGCGATTTCCTACGACGTCGCCCGTGGCGAAAACCGTGGCCCGCGCAAACGCGACGTGAAACCCGCCGAAGCGGGACTGGGCGATTGCATCGATTGCCAGTTGTGCGTGCAGGTATGCCCGACCGGCATCGACATCCGCGACGGCCTGCAGATGGAATGCATCGGCTGCGCAGCGTGCATCGACGCCTGTGATTCGATCATGGACAAAATGAACTACCCGCGCGGTTTGATCCGCTACAGTTCCGAGCGCGAATTGCAGGGCGGCAAGACCCACTTGCTGCGGCCACGGCTGATCGGCTACGTCGCGGTGCTGCTGGTGATGATCGGCGCTCTGGCGCTGGCCTTGGTCGAACGGCCGATGGTCTCGCTGGACGTGACCAAGGACCGTGGGCTGTTCCGCGAAAACGGTCAGGGCCAGATCGAGAACATCTACACCCTCAAGGTCATCAACAAAACCCAGCAGCGTCAGGACTACAACCTGAGCCTGGTGGATGGCGACGGCTTCCAGTTACAGGGCAAGACCGAGCTGAGCCTGGCGCCAGGGGAGATCGTCGATGTGCCGGTGTCGGTGGCAATGACCAACGAGCGCCCGGCCAGCAGCTCGCAGACCTTGAGCTTCAAGATCGCCGACAGCGACGAGCCTGAGATTTATAGCGTGGCGAAAAGCAGGTTTGTGGCGCCGATGAATCGCTGAGCCTTTAAGATGCTGTCCTCTTTTGACACTGCGATACCTGTGGCGAGGGAGCTTGCTCCCGCTTGAGTGCGTAGCACTCACAAGCTTTTGGGGCCGCTACGCAGCCCAGCGGGAGCAAGCTCCCTCGCCACAAAAAGCAATCCGAATTCAGTCCATCGCGGGATACCGATGAAACGCTACGAAAAATTCGCCGACGACATCGCTGAACTGATCCGCTCCGGCGTCCTCGGCCCCGGGCAACGGGTGCCCTCGGTGCGCTACGCCAGCCAGACCTACGGGGTCAGCCCGTCCACGGTGTTCCAGGCCTATTACCTGCTCGAACGTCGAGGTCTGATCCGCGCCCGGCCGCGCTCCGGCTACTTCGTCAACACCCACGCGCCGAGCCCGTTCTCGGAGCCGGTGATCAGCAGTCACGTCAACGACTCCACCGAAGTCGACGTCAGCGAACTGGTGTTCTCGGTACTGGAATCGATCAAGGACCCGAGCACCGTGCCCTTCGGCTCGGCATTCCCCAGCCCCACCCTGTTCCCGTTGCAGCGCCTGTCGCGTTCGCTGGCCAGTGCGGCGCGGGAGATGGACCCGCGCATGGTGGTCACCGACATGTCGCCGGGCAATCCGCAACTGCGGCGGCAGATCGCCCTGCGCTACATGGTCGGCGGGTTGATGCTGCCGATGGAAGAACTGCTGATCACCAACGGCGCCCTCGAAGCGCTGAACCTGTGCCTGCAAGCGGTCACCGAGCCGGGCGATCTGGTGGCCATCGAAGCCCCGGCGTTCTATGCCAGCCTGCAAGTGCTGGAGCGCCTGAAACTCAAAGCCGTGGAAATCCCCGTGCACCCGCGTGACGGCATTGACCTCGGTGTACTGGCGCAAACGCTTGAACGGCATCCGATCAAGGCCTGCTGGTGCATGACCAGTTTCCAGAACCCGATGGGCGCGACCATGCCCGAGGCGAAGAAACAGGAACTTGTGGAACTGCTGCGCCGGCATCAGGTGCCGCTGATCGAAGACGACGTCTACGCCGAACTCTATTACGGCCAGCAAGCACCGAAACCGGCCAAGGCCTTCGACACGGAAGGACTGGTGATGCACTGCGGTTCGTTCGCCAAAAGCCTGGCCCCCGGCTACCGCATCGGCTGGGTCGCCGCCGGGCGCTACGCACAGAAAATCGAACGGCTGAAACTGATGACTTCGCTGTGCGCCTCGATGCCGGCGCAGGCGGCCATCGCCGACTACCTGCAACACGGCGGCTACGACCGCCACCTGCGCAAACTGCGCTACGCCCTGGAAGAACAGCAAAGCGCGATGCTCGCGGCGATTGCCCGCTACTTCCCGGCGCAGACCCGCGTCAGTCAGCCAGCGGGCGGCTACTTCCTGTGGCTGGAACTGCCACCGCAGATGGATTCCCTGAAGTTGTTTCAGATGGCATTGGCGCAGGGCATCAGTATCGCGCCGGGGCCGATCTTCTCGCCGACCCAGCGCTTCAGAAATTGCATCCGCCTGAATTACGGCAGCCCGTGGACCGAGGACTCGGAGAAAGCGATGGAGACGTTGGGGCGGATTGTGCGGTCGTTCTGACAGATTGATGTTGCTGCTAATGACGCCTTCGCGAGCAAGCCCGCTCCCACCTTTGGAATGCGTTTACCCTGTGGGAGCGGGCTTGCTCGCGAAGAGGCCGGATCAGCCAATACAAATCTCAAAGATCAACGCCCGCCCCCCAAATCAACAAACGTCCCGGTGGCATAGGAAGCCTTGTCCGACAGCAACCACACAATCGCCTCCGCCACCTCATCCGGCCGCCCGCCCCGGGCCATCGGGATCGCCGACTCAAGCTTGCTGACCCGGTCCGGATCACCGCTCAACGCGTGGAAATCGGTATAGATATAACCCGGCCGCACCGCGTTGACCCGAATCCCCTCACCCGCCACTTCCTTGGACAGACCGATGGTGAAGGTGTCGAGCGCACCTTTGGACGCGGCGTAGTCGACGTACTCGTTGGGCGAACCCAGGCGTGCCGCGACCGACGAGACGTTGACGATGCTGCCGCCCTGCCCGCCGTGTTTGGGCGACATGCGCAGGATCGCGTGTTTGGCGCAGAGGATCGGTGCCAGCACGTTGGTTTTCATGATTTTGAGAATGCGGAACTCGGACATTTCATCGACCCGCGATTTGTGCCCGACGGTGCCGGCGTTGTTCACCAGCGCGGTGACCCGACCCAGTTCGGTGTCGACCCGCTGAAACAGCGCGATCACTTCGTCTTCGATACTGACATCGGCGCGCACTGCAATGGCTTGGGCCCCCAGCGCCCGCACTTGCTCCAGCACGCTTTGCGCGGCCTGTTCATCCGACTGATAGTTGATGCAGATCCGATAGCCCTGCTCGGCAGCCAACAACGCCGTAGCGGCGCCAATTCCGCGCCCGCCACCGGTGATCACAATGACTTTATCCATGCTGGCCCTTCCCCCCAATGCACACGTAACAGTCGGGTGGAAGAATAACCGCCATTGGGCGGTTTTGCATGGGCTCTGTCAAAGACCAAACCATGTATGAGACTGAGATGTTTTTTGTGGCGAGGGAGCTTGCTCCCGCTCGGCTGCGAAGCAGACGCGAATCCGGCCAACACGGTACAACCGAGTAAAGGCGGGGGCCGCTTCGCGCCCCAGCGGGAGCAAGCTCCCTCGCCACAGACTGCAGTCAGACAGGCGCCACAGCCTCTCCACGGGCAATGTTCTGCAGGAACACATCCGCCGGCATCGGGTGCCCCAACAGATAGCCCTGCAACGAATCACACCCCAACTGCGTGAGGAAGTCCTGCTGCATTCCGGTCTCCACACCCTCGGCGACGATCCGCAGACCCAACGCCTGCCCCAACGCCACGATGGCCGAGACGATGGCCGCGTCGTCGCTGTCGTGTTCCAGATCACGGACAAATCCGCGGTCGATCTTCAGCTCATTGGCCGGCAAACGCTTGAGGTACATCAGGCTCGAGTAGCCGGTGCCGAAGTCGTCGATCGACAAGTCGACGCCCATGTCCGACAACTCCTGCAACACCGTCATGCTCGCATCGGCATCGCTCATGGCCGTGGTTTCGGTGATTTCCAGGGTCAGGCTGTTGGCCGGCAGATGATGCGTCGCCAGCGCCTTGGCCACGCTCTGCACCAGCCCCGCGTGGCAGAACTGCAACGCCGAGAGGTTCACCGCGATTCGCCAGTCGGTGTAACCGAGCACGTACCACTCGCGCATCTGCCGGCAAGCTTCGTTGAGCACCCATTCGCCGATGGCGATGATCAGACCGGTTTTCTCCGCCAGATCGATGAACTTGTCCGGCAGCAACATGCCCTGGGTCGGATGTTGCCAGCGCAGCAGCGCTTCGGCGCCGACCGGACGACCGCTGGCGGCGTCGAATTTGGGTTGGAAATACAGGCTGAACTGACCGTGCTCCAGCGCTGCGCGCAGATCCTGCAACAGTTGCAGTTGCTTGCGCGCGTTGTTATTCATCGAGGCATCAAAGAAGCTGTAGCCGTTTTTGCCGCCGCCCTTGGCGTGATACATCGCCGCGTCGGCGTTCATCAGCAGTTCCTGAGCGCTCTGGCCATTGCCCGGATACAAGGCGATGCCGACGCTGGCGGATATCTGCAAGTCGTGCTCGGCCACGCGGAAGGCCTGGGCAATCAACCCGACCTGGCGCGCGGCGAGGCTCAGGGCATCGTCGGGTTCGGTCAGGCGCACCAGCAGCACGAATTCATCGCCGCCGATCCGCGCCAGCGTGTCCTGGCTGCGCAGGTCTTCGCGCAGACGCACCCCGACTTCGCGCAGCAACTGGTCACCCATGTGGTGGCCAAAGGCATCGTTGACCGGTTTGAAACCGTCCAGATCGATGAACATCAGCGCAAAACAGCCGCCCTGTTCCTCAACCTTTTTCATCGCTTGATTGATCCGGTCGTCCAGCAACATGCGGTTCGGCAGGCCGGTCAGGGTGTCATGCAACGCCAGTTGCGTCAGTTCACGGTTGGCCAGGGTCAGCGAATGCGCCAGATCGGCGGTCCGCGCTTCGAGGCGAGCATCGAGAATCGAAGTGAGCAAGGCGATCGACAGCACCGCCAGGGTGGTGATCAGCACCAGATTGTCGAGGCCATTGCCCTTGAGTCCGTCAAGCGTCGCACCGCAGAAACTGCCAGCGGGAAACTGCGCGGCGGCCATCCCGGTGTAATGCATGCCGACAATGGCAATGCCCATGATCACCGCCGCGCCGCCGCGGATCAGGCGCACATACGGCGATTGCTGGCGCAAGCGGAAGGCGATCCACAACGCTGCTGCCGAAGCACCCACCGCGATCAGCAATGACGCGCCGAACAGCGTCGGGTCGTAATCGATCCCTGGGGTCATGCGCAGCGCGGCCATGCCGGTGTAATGCATCGCACTGATGCCGGCGCCCATGACCAAGGCACCAAAGGCCAGTTGCAACACAGGCAGTTTCGGCTGACTGACCAGCCACAGGGCAAACCCGCAGGACAGTACCGCGATCAATAGCGATAGCGCGGTAATCGCCATGTCGTAGCCCAGATCGATCGGCAGCTTGAAAGCCAGCATGCCGATGAAATGCATCGACCACACGCCAACCCCCATCGCCAGCGCACCGCCCGCCGTCCAGAGATGCACTGCGCGCCCACGGGCGCTGGCGATGCGCCCGGTCAGGTCGAGCGCGGTGTAGGACGCGAGAATCGCCACACACAACGAAATGAAAACCAGAGTGAAGGAATAATTACCGATGAGCATGGGGATTCTCGCAACCACCCGCGCCGTACTGCATCCATTCTCGGCCGGGCAAATGCGGCGATTGTACTGATTGCGTAGAAGAACGCACTGACAAAGTAATCATTTTGCCATCAACCCGATGAAACGCTTGTTTGATGGTTCTACAAGGCTCTGGAACAACGATCACAACCTGTAGGAGCTGGGGGGGGGGGGGGGGGGGGGGGGGGGGGGGGGGGGGGGGGGGGGGGG
>NZ_JANLOG010000148.1:0-21670 GCF_025466205.1 Pseudomonas sp. 13B_3.2_Bac1 | reverse complement strand
ATCGCCAGAATCACACGATACGCGCGCTCCAACCGTCGCCAGGACTGCCGTTGGGCAAAATCCTTCTGAAGTGACCACTCGGTTTTTGGTATGGTGCAGCTCGTTTTTTAACGGACTGATGTCATGCCCATGGATCGGCACTCAAATTATGTCAAAGAGTCGCTGTAGAAATGCCTGAACCCATTCCCATCAAGGATCACGAGAAAGAGAAGCGGTTGGTCAATAAACGGTTGATCGCCTGCGCTCTCTTCGTCTTTGCTATCAGCTGCGCGCTGGTGGTGCGCCTGTACATCCTGCAAGTGGTTGAGTACGACTATCACTCGACCATCTCCGAAAACAACCGCGTGCACATTTTGCCGATCCCGCCGACACGAGGCTTGATCTACGACCGCAATGGCGTGCTGCTCGCTGATAACCGACCCAGTTACAACCTGGTGATCACCCGCGAACGCGCCACTGATGTCAATCAGGAACTGGACGAGGTGATCAATCTCCTGCATCTGCCCGCTGAAGATCGCACGGTTTTCGATAAGGCAATGAAGCAGTCCCGTCATCCATTTACCCCGGTGACACTGTTCTACGAACTGACGGAAGAACAGATCGCCGTGTTGGCAGTCAACGAGTTCCGTTTGCCGGGCCTCGATGTCGAGCCGCAGTTCGTGCGGCATTACCCGCTGGGGCCGCACTTCGCGCATTCAATCGGCTACGTTGGCCGGATCAACGAGAAAGAGTCCAAAACCCTCGACTCGGTGGAGTATCGCGGCACCCAATCCATCGGCAAAACCGGCATCGAGCGCTTCTACGAAGCCCAGCTGCACGGCCACGTAGGCTATGAAGAAGTTGAGACCAACGCCCAGGGCCGAGTGTTGCGGGTGCTCAAGCACACCGATCCGGTCCCTGGCAAAAACATCGTGCTCAGTCTCGACGTCAAGCTGCAGGAAGCTGCCGAAGCGGCACTGGGGGATCGTCGTGGTTCGGTGGTGGCGCTTGATCCGTCCACCGGTGAGGTGCTGGCCATGGTCAGCAACCCGAGTTTCGACCCGAATCTGTTCGTCACCGGCATCAGCTCCAAGGAGTATTCGGCGCTACGCGACTCCATCGACCGACCGCTGTTCAACCGCGTGCTGCGCGGCCTGTATGCGCCGGGCTCGACCATCAAGCCGGAAGTGGCGATTGCCGGTCTCGATGCCGGCGTCGTGACCCCGCAGACCCGCGTTTTCGACCCGGGTTACTACCAACTCCCCGACTTTGATCACAAGTACCGCAACTGGAACCACAGCGGCGATGGCTGGGTGGACATGGACGCGGCGATCATGCGTTCCAACGACACCTACTTCTACGATCTGGCGCACAAGCTAGGCATCGATCGCCTGCACGATTACATGGCAATGTTTGGCCTTGGCGAAAAAGTCTCGCTGGATATGTTTGAAGAGTCGCCCGGTTTGATGCCGTCTCAGGCCTGGAAACGCGCAACACGCCGCCAGGCCTGGTTCCCGGGGGAAACGGTAATTCTCGGCATCGGTCAGGGCTACATGCAGGTCACGCCGCTGCAACTGGCTCAGGCCACCGCACTGATCGCCAACAAAGGCGTATGGAACCGACCGCACCTGGCGAAGACAGTCGATGGTGTGGCGCCGGTTGACGAGCATCCGATGCCCAACATCCTGCTGAAGAACCCGCGTGACTGGGATCAGGTCAACCACGGCATGCAGATGGTGATGCACGATGCCCGGGGGATCGCTCGTGCTGCAGCGGTGGGTGCGCAGTACCGTATTGCGGGCAAGAGTGGTACCGCGCAAGTGGTGGCGATCAAGCAGGGCGAGCGCTACAACCGTGAGAAAACCCTCGAACGCCATCGCGACAACGCCCTGTTCGTCGGCTTCGCTCCGGCGGAGCACCCGAAGATCGCCATCTCGGTAATGATCGAAAACGGCGAGGCTGGTGGTCGCGTCGCCGGTCCGGTGGTGCGGCAGATCATGGACGCCTGGCTATTGGATCAGGACGGCCACCTCAAGCCGCAATACGCTGCGCCTGCCAAGCCGCCGGGTGATCCGCACGTTTAACCTGAGACGTCTCCCGGCACAGGCTCGCGCACGCTGAGCAAAGCCGGGAGACGCCCACGGAAACGTATTACTTGCAGCGGTAACCCTCGGGCATCGTCACGGTATAGTTGCGCTGCACGCGATCCTCGAAACTCAGGTTCTGCAGGCCTTGCTCCACCAGAAAGGTTTCGACCTTGGCGGCTTGGCAGTCGTCGTTATAGGACGAAGCCCGAAGCAGGTAGACGGTACGCTTGCTCACTTCATCCCGGGCGGTGGCAACGAATGTGCTGAGGGTGGTGTAACCGATTCGCTCCGAGGTACCCACCGGACCATATGTAGTGTTTGGGGTACTGGTGCAGGCCAGCCGATCGTCTTTCTTCTTGATGTTTTTGCACACCGTCGAAGTGCTGGTTACGACTTGCCCATAATCGGTGGCGGTGTAACGGTAGGACACTTGCCGGCTGCCGATATCGAGGGTGATGGTCATTTTCACCGGAGCATGGTTTCTGGGCAGATCAGCGTCGGTATAAACCTCCTGGAATCCCCGGTCTTTCAACGCATTCACCATATCGCGAAGATAGTAGCGAGCATTCAATGCATTTTCAGCAGTGGCGCTTGCCGAGGTCACAAGTACTGTTGCCTTGCGGTCGAACTGATAGTCCGGATCAGGTATCGCGTTGAGCGCTACGTCCAATTGTGTGGCGCAGCCGCTGAGTGACGCTGTCAGCAATAACAGCGCGCATGACAAATAACGGGACATGAAATAGCCACCTTGAAACTAAGGATTGAATGAGAGTTAAACGATTGCGACTGGCGATAAACAACTCGCCGTCAGGGGAAAGTCCTAGTCTTTCTGATATTCCAGCAGATCGCCCGGTTGGCAATCGAGCGCCGCGCAGAGCTTGTCGAGGGTTGCCATTTTCACGCCTTTGACTTTGCCGTTTTTCAGCAATGACAGATTGGCCTCGGTGATCCCGAGCAGGGCGGCCAGCTCTTTCGAGCGAATTTTTTGCGTGGCCATAACAACATCAAGGCGGACGATAATGGTCATTATATTGTTCTATATGTATTGACTTTGCTCATCGCTGAGCACTTTTGCATCGCGCATGATAATTGAAAACGAACACAGCAATACGCCTTTGATAATTTCGTAGGCAGAAGAGGAGGACAGGCCGATAGAGAACTGAAAAATGCGATCCCCCGGCGGCAGATCTATCGACAAAGCAAGACCTTGCAGGGTCTCTACCAGCGGATAGGCGGCCGGAGAAACGATGCACAGTACCCCCACTTGCCACAGGACTCCGATATTGCGGTCGGTCCAGGTTTCGCCGCGCGACAAGCGCAGGAAAAATAACCCTGTCAGCCATAACGTGTACGCCGACAGGACAACGGGCAGGAAGTCCAGGACAACGATCAGCGCAGTGGCGAATGACGACAGCCAGGTGTCGGGATCGAGCAGTGCGCCTTCGACAAACGGGTCAAGCAATTGTGGTGAGCCTTCAGCGAACGCATAGAGCAGGCTTGCCAGCATTTCATCCTTTTTGAAGATCCAGATCGTAGTGTTGCCGCCGACCTCCGTTACACCCAGAACCCAGACAAGTATCGCTGCCAGCAGCCCGATCCAATGCATGCGCTGCAGCGCCAGTCCGTTGTTGTGAGTACTCATGAAAATTCCTGGTTGTTTCAGTTGGGTAGCGAATTTTCGATGAATAATTATCTAATTACAATAATTTATTTTGATTTATTTCTGCGGCTGCCTTTTCTGCGGTCAGCATCGCATTGCTGCTCGAGACGTTGGTAAGAAGACGATCCGCCAGCCGCATACCCCCAATCGCCCCGTGGTGCTTGCCATCGTCCTGACGTTAACGTGAAGAATGCCCACAGGGCGCTGAAATCAAAAAAGCGCAAAGCGGAACGCTGCGGAGCGCTTGATGAGACCGAAACCACTGACTTCGGCCCGCTGACTGAAATCTACTTCAGCGGCATGTGTTCGCCGAAAGAACCGAACCTGATGTTCGGCGTGCTCAATCGCTTGGCCAAGTACGACATCAAGCAGAAGAAGCTGCTGCAGGCCGCGACTCCGGAGCATTCCTACTACTGCATTTCGTTCAATAAGGATGGCAGCAAGATCTATCTGGCCGGGACGTTCAACGATGTGGCGATTTTTGATGCCGAGACCCTGAAGCAGACGGGGAGCATCAAGTTGCCGGGTGGGGATATGGCGATTACGACGGCGCAGGTGTTTGTCCGGTAATGGGTGGCGCCTGTGCTGACGCCTTCGCGAGCAAGCCCGCTCCCACAATTGGAGTGTATTTCAAATGTGGGCGCGGGCTTGCTCGCGCAGAGGCCCTCGAAACCACTACAAGGTCAGGCCCCCGGCACCGGGCAACTCATGTCGCCTTCTTCACACTTCAAATACTGCTTCAACGCCTCGACCCGCACTTTGGTGACACCCGTCAGGCAATTGCTGTAAATCAGCGGATAAACACTGCCGCCCGCGACTCCGGATGCCGAAAACTTGCACTCGGCATCGCGAAACCCGATCCACGCCCGCTGCGCACTCACCAACAGCTTTTTGGCGTCGGCGTTGTCTTTCAAACGGGCGGTAATTTGCTGATAAACCGCATTCAGTTCCTTGTCGGCAGTCTTGAATTCCTGCCCGGCACACTGGTTCATGGTGGCCTGATCGTTCGCGTTGGCACAGTCGACGGCGGCATGGGCGAGGGGCGTGAACAGAAAGGGCGTCAGGGCCAGCAGCAGGCGTGGGGACATGGGGGTTCTCACTGTGTCAGATGGGAGTACCGAGCAGTTTAGCGGCTCTGGGGCTTCTATTCAGGTACGCGTAGCCGGGATGCTTCGAGCAGGCGATCTGCGGTGGCCGCAATCTCCTCGCCGTCATGGAGCATTTCCAGCCAGTGGGTGGGAATCGCCCGAACGCCGTAATAAGCGCCGGCCACCTGACCAACGATAGCGGCAGTGGTGTCGGCGTCATCGCCAAGATTGGCGGCTTGCAGAATCGCCGATGAAAAACTGTCGGTGCGGTGAAAACACCAGAGCGCCGCTTCCAGTGACTCGACACTGTAGCCGCTGCCACGGATTTCGCTCGCCGACTTCGCGAGGTAATCGCCTCGAGCGATGGCTGCGACTTTCGGTTGAGCGAAGGTTGAGTCCGGCAGTTTGCGCAACTCTGTTTTGGAGGCGCCAAGCAGAGCTTTGCTGATCAGTTCGGCAAACAACTGACAGCATTCGATGGCTTCGGGGGCTGCATGGGTTGTCCGCGAACTGTCGGTGGCGAACTGGCGGATCTGCCGGGCATCAGGAAAGTAAAACAGCACCACCGGCGCCAGGCGCATCAGTGAACCGTTACCGGCGGTAAAAGGGTTGGTAGATCCCGCAAAGGGCTGACCGGTTTGTTGATACTGCGACAGCGCCTGGCTGACCGTCATGCCGATATCGAAACAATCACCGGTGGAGCTGAGATAGCCCCATTTCCACCAGTTCAGATAGCGCCCCATCTGGTCAGCCGCATCGAAGGTGTTTTTGCTCAGCAGACTTTCTGCCAGGCACAGCGCCATCGAAGTGTCATCCGTCCATTGCCCTGGCTTCAAGTGAAAGGGGCCGCCACCGACCATGTCCGTCAGTGGCTGGAATGAGCCCCGTGGCTTGAATTCCACCGTGGTCCCGACAGCATCGCCACAGGCAAGGCCGAGGAGAGCGCCGCGATAACGTTCGGAGAGGGATGGCTGCATGGTTCGTCCTTGTTTGTTTCCATTTCGCAGGAAAAGGTAACAGGTTCATCGGCGGAGAGCGCTCGATTCAACCAGCGGAAATGCCGCCGAATGTTTCCCCATGCTGCACAGTTGCACTGCTTTGATACAACTTCAGGTTGGACATGTGGTCATACGAGCCTACTGTTCAGAACAGGAGGTGACTTATGAAACCGGTACCCAATAGTTTCGAACGCAAAATCAAGCTGAAGGCGCCGCGTTCCTATGTCTGGCGTGCGCTGGTCGATGCCGAGGCGTTTGGCCAGTGGTTTGGCGTGGCGCTGGAGGGCAGGCGGTTCATTGCCGGGGAATGGACGCAAGGGCAGGTCACCTATCCGGGTTATGAACATGTGTTGTGGAACGTGCTGGTCGAGCGGGTCGAGCCGCAGCAGCTGTTTTCATTTCGCTGGCACCCCTACGCGGTCAACCCGAGCATCGACTATTCCCAGGAACCGACGACGCTGGTCAAGTTCGACCTGCAGGATTACGAGGACGGTACCTTGCTCAAGGTGTCTGAGTCCGGTTTTGCGCATATTCCCGACGTGCGCCAAAAGGAGGCGTACTACATGGACAGCCGCGGCTGGGAGGAACAACTGAACCGACTTGAACAGTTTCTCGCCGAAAGCGCCAAGACTCGCGAGCGTGACGGTGACTGACGGCGCGATCTTCGCACCCTGGTTGCAATGCTGGGCGCTGGTACCGGACGGTGAACCAATCATTACCCCAGGCAGCCGCCTGTTACCTGTACGTTTCGGCGACACGCCGGCGATGCTCAAGGTTGCGCTGGATACAGACGAGCAATTCGGCAATCAGCTGATGACCTGGTGGGACGGTGACGGCGCCGCGCGAGTGCTGGCCCATCACGAGGAAGGTTTGTTGCTGGAACGGGCCATGGGCCGGCGTTCGCTGATGCACATGGCGCTCAACGGTGAAGACGACGAGGCCACGCGGATCATGTGCGCGACACTGGCGCGCTTGCATGCGCCGCGTTCGACGCCGCCACCGCCGCTGGTAGAGCTGACGCCGTGGTTCGCCTCGCTGCGGGAGGCCGCCGCTGAACAGGGCGGGACCTATGCCCTGAGCCTGCAAACGGCTGAAGCCTTGCTCGCTGACCCGCAGGACGTGGTGGTGCTGCACGGTGACATGCACCACGACAACGTTCTCGATTTCGGTGCACACGGCTGGCTGGCGATTGATCCCAAACGGGTCCGTGGCGAGCGTGGTTATGACTACGCGAACCTGATCTGCAATCCGGATCTGCCGACGGCTGGCGAGCCGCAGCGTTTGCGCCGTCAGCTCGAAGTGATTGTCGAGGCTTCCGGGCTTGATCGCCGACGCTTGCTGCAGTGGGTGCTGGCGTTCGCCGGGTTGTCCGCGGCGTGGTTTCTCGAAGACGACGCGCAGCAGCAGGCCGCCGGGCAGCTACAGATCGCGCGAATCGCGGCTTGCCTGCTGGATGCCTGAAGGGGGTAAGGGTTTTCGGAAGTGCCTGTATAGCGAATGTCTTACACGCGTTGGTAGCTTTTGCGACTATTGCCGATTGGATCCACGGCGTAATCTACACCCATCAACTGAGACACAGGGAGTGTTTCAGGATCACGGATGATCGACCATTAGCAAGGATCGCTGCCGACAGGGAGTCGATAATGGTCTTGGGAAAAACCCGCTTCGGCGGGTTTTTTTTCGCCTGGAGAAAAGTGCTGAAGGCTTGTGTCGGGCACCTGTAGCGAGAGGATTTATCCCCGATGGGTAGCGAAGCGACCCCAAAAAAGGGCCTGCTGCGCAGTCCACCAGGGATGAATCCCTCACCACAGGAATCAAGCAATCAAGAGGCAATCAGCTGCCGCAGCACGTAGTGCAGGATGCCGCCCGATTTGAAGTACTCCACCTCATTCAATGTATCGATGCGGCACAGCACTTCGATTTTCTCCTGCCGTCCGTCTTCACGGGTGATCACCAACGTCAGGTTCATGCGGGGCGTCAGCTCGACGCTGGTCAGGCCCTGAATATCCAGGGTTTCCTTGCCGGTGAGGTTAAGGCTCTTGCGGTTCTGATCGAGCTTGAACTGCAGCGGCAACACGCCCATACCCACCAGGTTGGAACGGTGGATGCGCTCGAAGCTTTCAGCGATAACCGCTTTGACTCCCAGCAGGTTGGTGCCTTTTGCTGCCCAGTCACGGCTGGAGCCAGTGCCGTACTCCTGACCGGCGATCACCACCAGCGGCGTGCCCGAGGCCTGATACAGCATGGCCGCATCGTAAATCGGCATTTTCTCGCCGCTCGGGATGTAGATCGTGTTGCCACCTTCTTCGCCGCCGAGCATCTCGTTACGAATGCGGATGTTGGCGAACGTGCCGCGCATCATCACTTCGTGGTTGCCGCGCCGTGAGCCGTAGGAGTTGAAGTCCCGCGGCTCCACGCCTTTCTCGCGCAGATAGCGCCCGGCCGGGCTGTCAGCCTTGATGTTGCCGGCAGGGGAGATGTGGTCGGTGGTCACCGAATCGCCCAGCAGCGCCAGAACCCGCGCGCCTTTGACATCAGTGATCACCGGCAGCGGGCCGGAAATGTCGTCGAAAAACGGTGGATGCTGGATGTAGGTCGAATCGTCCTGCCATACATAGGTGGCGGCTTGCGGCACCTCGATCGCCTGCCATTGCTCGTCGCCGGCAAACACTTCGGCGTATTCCTTGTGGAACATCGCGGTGTTGACCTGGCTGACCGCGTCGGCGATTTCCTTGCTGCTCGGCCAGATATCCCGCAGGTACACCGGATTGCCTTGCTGGTCGTTACCCAGCGGCTCGCTGCTGATGTCGGTGCGTACGCTGCCGGCCAGGGCGTAGGCGACCACCAGCGGTGGCGAGGCCAGCCAGTTGGTCTTGACCAGCGGATGCACCCGGCCTTCGAAGTTGCGGTTGCCGGACAGCACTGACGCCACGGTGAGGTCGGCTTTCTGAATGGCTTTTTCGATCGGCTCCGGCAACGGCCCGGAGTTGCCGATACAGGTGGTGCAGCCATAACCGACCAGCGAGAACCCGAGTTGATCAAGGTATTGCGTCAGCCCCGCAGCCTTGTAGTAGTCGGTGACCACTTTCGAGCCGGGTGCCAGCGAACTCTTCACCCACGGCTTGCGGGTCAGGCCTTTCTCCACGGCTTTTTTCGCCAGCAGACCGGCCGCCATCATCACGCTCGGGTTCGAGGTGTTGGTGCACGAGGTGATCGCGGCGATCACCACTGCGCCGTTTTTCAAGCGGTAGGTGTGGCCTTCGTATTCGTACTCGGTTTCGCCGATCAGATCGGCGTTGCCCACGGCCACGCCACCACCACCCTCGCTTTCCAGGCGACCTTCTTCCTTGCTGGTGGGCTTGAATTGCAGGTCCATGAAATCACTGAAGGCCTGCGCCACATTCGGCAGGGAGACCCGGTCCTGTGGGCGTTTCGGCCCGGCGAGGCTGGCTTCGACGCTGCCCATGTCCAGCGCCAGGCTGTCGGTGAACACCGGTTCCTGGCCGGGCAGGCGCCACAGGCCCTGAGCCTTGGTGTAGGCCTCGACCAGTTTCACCACTTCGGCCGGGCGACCGGACAGGCGCAGGTATTCCAGAGTGACGTCATCGACCGGGAAGAAGCCGCATGTCGCGCCGTATTCCGGGGCCATGTTGGCGATGGTCGCGCGGTCGGCCAGTGGCAGATCGGCGAGGCCGTCACCGTAGAATTCGACGAATTTGCCGACCACACCTTTCTTGCGCAGCATCTGGGTGACGGTCAGTACCAGGTCGGTGGCGGTGATGCCTTCCTTGAGCTTGCCGGTGAGTTTGAAACCGATCACTTCCGGAATCAGCATCGACACCGGTTGGCCGAGCATCGCGGCTTCCGCCTCGATCCCGCCAACGCCCCAGCCGAGTACGCCGAGGCCATTGATCATGGTGGTGTGGGAGTCGGTGCCGACCAGGGTGTCGGGGAACGCGTAGGTGCGGCCGTCCTCATCCTTGGTCCACACCGTGCGCCCGAGGTATTCGAGGTTGACCTGGTGGCAGATCCCGGTGCCCGGCGGTACCACGCTGAAGTTGTCGAAGGCACTCTGGCCCCAACGCAGAAAGGCGTAGCGTTCGCCGTTACGCTGCATCTCGATGTCGACGTTCTGTTCGAAGGCGCTCGGGGTGGCGAATTTGTCGACCATCACCGAGTGGTCGATCACCAGGTCCACCGGCGACAACGGGTTGATCCGCTGCGGGTCGCCGCCGGCCTTGGCCATCGCCGCGCGCATGGCGGCGAGGTCGACCACGGCGGGTACACCGGTAAAGTCTTGCATCAATACCCGGGCCGGGCGGTACTGGATTTCCCGGTCGGAGCGACGCTCCTTGAGCCACGCGGCAATGGCCTTGAGGTCGGCACCGGTGACAGTTTTTTCATCTTCCCAGCGCAGCAGGTTTTCCAGCAGGACTTTCAGCGACATCGGCAACTGGTCGATATTGCCCAGGCTTTTCGCGGCATCCGGCAGGCTGAAATAGTGGTAGGTTTTTTCGTCTACTTTCAGAGTTTTAAGGGTTTTCAGGCTATCGAGGGACGGCATTACGATCACTCCTTTGAGTCCGCACGGCTACGGACTGAGGGGACGGGCAGAGCTATCAACGTAGCCCTGTTTTCAGTAGCTGGCTAATAACTGGACTCTATTGACGGAACCAAGGTTCCGACATCGGCTATCATGCGCCGGTTTTCGTGACAGGCTTTGCTTCACCGCAAGGCTTGAGCAGCGCGCAGGGGCCGAATGTCCGCCCTCTGCCCAGGAGTAAGAATGAACACCCTATTCATGCATTGCCGGCCAGGCTTCGAAGGCGAAGTCTGTTCGGAGATTTCCGACCTCGCCGCCCAACTCAACGTGGCCGGTTACGCCAAGGCCAAACCGGCCACCGCTTACGCCGAGTTTGTCTGCACCGAAGAAGACGGTGCCGAGCGTCTGATGCGCGGCCAGCGCTTCGCCGAGCTGATTTTCCCGCGGCAATGGGCGCGTGGCGTCTTCATCGACCTGCCGGAAACCGACCGCATCAGTGTGATCCTTGAGCACATGGCGGACTTCCCGGTCTGCGGCAGCCTGTGGCTGGAAGTGGTCGACACCAACGACGGTAAAGAACTGTCGAACTTCTGCAAGAAATTCGAAGGCCCACTGCGCAAGGCACTGACCGGCGCCGGCAAATTGGTGGACGACGCGAACAAACCGCGCCTGCTGCTGACCTTCAAGAGTGGTCGCGAAGTGTTTCTCGGCATGGCCGATGCCGGCAACTCGGCGATGTGGCCGATGGGCATTCCGCGCCTGAAGTTTCCGCGCGAGGCACCAAGCCGTTCGACGTTGAAGCTGGAAGAGGCCTGGCACCACTTCATCCCGCGTGATCAGTGGGACGAGCGCCTGCACAGCGACATGACCGGCGTCGACCTCGGCGCCGCTCCGGGCGGCTGGACCTGGCAACTGGTCAACCGCGGCATGCTGGTCACCGCGATCGACAACGGCCCGATGGCCGAGAGCCTGATGGACACCGGGCTGGTACAGCACTTGATGGCCGACGGCTTCACCTTCAAGCCCAAGCAACCGGTGGACTGGATGGTCTGCGACATCGTCGAGAAGCCGGCGCGTAACGCGGCGATGCTCGAAGAGTGGATCGGCGAGGGGCATTGCCGCGAAGCGGTGGTCAACCTCAAGTTGCCGATGAAACAGCGCTATGCCGAAGTGAAGCGCCTGCTCGAGCGCATCGCCGATGGCTTCAAGGCGCGCGGGATCAAGGTCGATATTGGCTGCAAGCAGCTGTATCACGACCGCGAGGAAGTGACCTGCCACCTGCGTCGGCATGACATCAAAAAAGCCAAGTCCCGCTAAGTCACCACTAAACCCCGTGGGAATGATCTCTGTGGTGAGGGGATTTATCCCCGATGGGATGTAGCGCATCCCCAGTCTTTGGGGCCGCTTCGCGACCCATCGGGGATAAATCCCCTCGCTACAGATGACTGAGCACCCGGCATGCGCGACAATGCCGGCCAGTTTCAGGAGTGAATCATGAGTGAAATGATCGACACGCCGGTCGACGGCACCCTCGACGCCACCGGTCTCAATTGCCCGGAACCGGTGATGATGCTGCACCAGCACATCCGTGACCTGGTGCCTGGCGGCCTGCTCAAGGTGATCGCCACCGATCCCTCGACCCGTCGCGACATTCCCAAGTTCTGCGTGTTCCTCGACCACGAACTGGTGGGCCAGCACGAAGAGGCTGGTACTTATCTGTACTGGATCCGCAAGAAACAAGCCTGACCCTCAGGCACACGCAAAACCCAATGTGGGAGCGGGCTTGCTCGCGAAAGCGGTGTGTCAGTCACTGTAAATGTCGACTGAAACACCGCTCTCGCGAGCAAGCCCGCTCCCACTTTTTTGTACTGTGTTATTGGTTTAACCCGCGCTGCGACTCATCCGAATACGCTTGCGCGCACTGCGCGTCAGGCGAATCGACAGCATGAACGCCGCGCAGCTCAGACCAACGATCAAACCCTGCCACAAGCCGCTCGGGCCACGCGGCTCGCCGAGCCAGTCGGTCAGGCCGAGGGCGTAACCCACCGGCAGGCCGATGCCCCAGTAGGCGAACAGCGTCAGGATCATCGTCACCCGGGTGTCCTGATAACCGCGCAGGGCGCCGGCAGCCGTCACCTGGATTGCGTCGGAAAACTGGAACAGCGCTGAATACACAATCAGCATCGCCGCGATATGAATCACCGTCGGGTCGGCGGTGTAGATCGCCGCAATCGGCTCGCGCAGCAACAGCATCATGCTCGCCGACAGACAGGCGTAGGCCAACGCAGTGCCCATGCCGACGCCGGCGGCGAAGCGTGCCTCACGCGGTTCTTCACGGCCCAGCGCCTGGCCGACACGCACGGTCACCGCCATGCCCAGCGAATACGGAATCATGAACACCAGCGAGCTGACGTTCAGCGCAATCTGGTGCCCGGCCACCACCGTGGCGCCGAGGCTGCCGATCAGCAGGGCGATCACGGCGAAGATGCTCGACTCGGCAAACACCGCGATGCCAATCGGCAGACCGATCGCCAGCAGACGCTTGATCACCGCCCATTGTGGCCAGTCGAAACGGCTGAAGATCTCGCTCGAACGATAAGCTGGCGCCCAGCGCTCGTAACCGGCCAGACCCAGCGCCATGACCCACATCACGATCGCCGTGGCCCAGCCGCAGCCGACGCCGCCCATGGCCGGTACGCCGAAGTGGCCATAGATGAAGATGTAGTTCAGCGGAATGTTCAGCGCCAGACCGCACAGGCCCAGCACCATCGCCGGACGGGTGCGGCCGATGCCGTCACTGGTGCAGCGCAGCACATGATAGAACGCCACCGCCGGCAGGCCGCTGGCAATGCCGTGCAGGTATTGCATGCACGGGCCGATCAGCTCGGGATCGACTTTCATCAGGTGCAGCACCGGTTCGGCGGCGACCAGCATGCAAGTCGCGATCAACCCCACCACCAGCGCCAGCCACAACGCCTGACGGACGATCGGGCCGATTTCACTGTGGGTGCCGGCGCCGAAACGCTGGGCGACTTTCGGTGTGGTGGCCAGCAGGGTGCCGGTCATCAACAGAAAAACCGGGACCCAGATCGAGTTGCCCAGCGCCACCGCCGCCAGATCACGTGGCCCGACGCGGCCGGCCATCACGGCATCGACGAAGCCCATGGCGGTGGTCGCCAGTTGCGCGATGATGATCGGCAACGCCAGGGCGAGCAGGTTCCTGAACTCCAGGCGAATTCGCGCGGGGCGGGTGAGTGAGGCAGCGAGAGGTTGATCAGTAACAGAATTCACAGGCAAAGCGTCCACAGGTGTTGATGCGCAAGGCGCCGCATTCTACGCCGCTGACGTGACAGTCAGGAAAAATCCTCTGTTGCGGATTTGTAATCATCAAGGCCATCCACTGTGGCGAGGCAGCTTGCTCCCGCCGGGAAGCGAAGCGCCCTCGCCACCGTGCAGTCTGCGCTGGCTCAACGGTGGATCAGCACCTAAACTGCCGATCCCCCCAAGGAGCCCGCCATGCTGATTGTTGCCGACGAAAATATTCCGCTGCTCGATGCCTTTTTTGCCGGTTTCGGCGAGATCCGCCGGGTCCCGGGCCGTTCCATCGACCGTGCGACGGTCGAGCAGGCCGACGTGCTGCTGGTGCGCTCGGTGACCAACGTCAATCGCGCGCTGCTCGAAGGCAGCAAGGTGCGTTTCGTCGGCACGTGCACTATCGGCACCGATCATCTGGATCTCGATTATTTCAACGAGGCCGGCATCACCTGGTCCAGCGCACCCGGTTGCAACGCGCGGGGCGTGGTCGATTACGTACTCGGCAGCCTGATGACTTTGGCGGAAATTGAAGGCGTCGATCTGCCACAACGTACTTACGGCGTCATCGGTGCCGGTGAAGTCGGCGGCCGGTTGATCAAGGTCCTCAAGGGCCTGGGCTGGAATGTCAAAGTCTGCGACCCGCCGCGTCAGGCGGCCGAGGGCGGCGATTACGTCAGCCTGGAGCAGATCATCGAGCAGTGCGACGTGATCAGCCTGCACACGCCGCTGACCCGTACCGGCGAAGGCGCGACCTGGCACCTGTTTGATGAGCAGCGTTTGCAACAGCTCAAACCCGGTACCTGGCTGATCAACGCCGCCCGTGGTCCGGTGGTGGATAATGCCGCTCTGCGCAAAGTGCTGCTGGCGCGCGAAGACCTGCAAGCAGTGCTCGACGTTTGGGAAGCCGAGCCTGAAGTCGATGTGGCCCTCGCCGAACTCTGCGTGCTGGCCACGCCGCACATTGCCGGCTACAGCCTTGATGGCAAACAGCGCGGTACGGCGCAGATCTATCAGGCTTATTGCGAATTTATCGGTCAGCCGCCGAGTATCCAGCTCAGTGACCTGTTGCCGGCACCGTGGCTGTCAGAAGTGACCCTGCACGCCGACAGCGATCCGGCCTGGGCGCTGGCGATGTTGTGCCGCGGGGTGTACGACCCACGCCGCGATGACGCGGATTTTCGCCGCAGTCTTGTAGGCAATGTCGGTGAACAGCGTGCGGCGTTCGATGTGTTGCGCAAGCAGTATCCGGTGCGACGCGAGATTGAAGGGCTGAAGGTGCGGGTCGACGGGAATTCGCCGCAGTTGCAAAAGATTGTGGCGGCGCTGGGGGCGGTGGCTTTCTGAAAACCCTGTAGGAGCTGCCGAAGGCTGCGATCTTTTGATCTTGCCTTTGAAAAACAAAGTCAAAAGATCGCAGCCTTCGGCAGCTCCTACACAAAACAGAACAGAACAGAACAAAACGGCAGGCAGAAAAAACCCGGCCAAACAGGGGCCGGGTCAGGAAGACGGTGGCTATATCACTTTTGTTCGGCAGGCTTGACCAATCGCTTCTCCAGTTCGCGGCATGCTTGCTGGATCATGTCTTCAGTGATCGGTACTTCACGCCCGTCCTTATCAATAATCGAGCAACCCAGAGGTTGGCCGGGCTTGGTGCGGATCACTTGAATCTTGTCATCGCTGCGGTGTTGCAAGGACATGGCCTGTCTCCTCATCAGGTTGTGCACGTAGATTAAAACCGCCACGTGACCAGGCTGTGACAACACCTTTGGGTCTGTCAAAAGCGGCATCTCCACTCCAACAGAAATGACCGCTCGTCTCAACCGGGACATTAGACCAATAGCAACTATGGCCTAGTCTTTGGGGGCATATTTAACCTGACTCATTGTGATTTACAGAGTTCCGCCCCATAGAAGGTTTAGGCTAGCCCTTTCACCAACACGGATGTGTACCTGAATGATCTCGAAGCTTTCTTCCCGGCACCGTCGCGCGCTGAGTCTGACCAGCCGATTTCTGGCGCCTTATCGTTGGCAAGTCTGCGCTGCGCTGCTGGCGTTGATCGTCACCGCGGCCGTCACTTTGTCGATGGGGCAGGGGATCAAATTGCTGGTCGATCGGGGCTTCATGACCCAGTCGCCGCACCAGCTGAACCAGAGCATCGGGATCTTCATGCTGATGGTGCTTGGCCTGGCGATCGGCACGTTTGCGCGGTTTTACTGGGTATCGTGGATCGGCGAGCGTTGTGTGGCGGATATCCGGCGCGAAGTGTTCAACCATCTGGTGTATCTGCATCCCGGTTTTTACGAGAACAACCGCAGTTCGGAGATTCAGTCACGGCTGACTGCCGACACCACATTGCTGCAATCAGTGATCGGCTCGTCACTGTCGATGTTTCTGCGCAACCTGTTGATGGTGATCGGCGGGGTGGTCCTGCTGTTCGTCACCAACCCGAAACTCACCAGCATCGTGGTGATTGCCTTGCCGTTCGTAGTCGCCCCGATCCTGATTTTCGGTCGGCGCGTGCGCAATCTGTCGCGGCTGAGCCAGGACCGGGTCGCCGACATCGGCAGCTATGTCTCCGAGACCCTCGGCCAGATCAAGACCGTGCAGGCCTACAACCATCAGGTGCAGGACGAGCGGCGTTTCGCCACGACGGTCGAGGATGCATTCGACACGGCGCGCAAACGGATTTTTCAGCGTTCCTGGATGATCACTGTGGTGATCGTGCTGGTGCTGGGCGCGGTGGCGGTGATGTTGTGGGTCGGTGGCATGGACGTGATTGCCGGGCGCATCACCGGTGGCGAACTGGCGGCTTTCGTCTTCTACAGCCTGATCGTCGGCAGTGCGATCGGCACGTTGAGCGAGGTGATCGGTGAGCTGCAACGTGCGGCGGGTGCCGCCGAGCGGATCGCTGAATTGCTCAGTTCAAAAAACATCATCCAGCCACCGACCATCGGGCTGGTGATGTTGCCAGAACGGATCAAGGGCGAACTGCAATTGCAGAATGTGCACTTTTCCTACCCGTCGCGTCCGGACAGCTACGCCGTCAACGGCTTGAGCCTGACCATCAGGGCCGGCGAGACCTTGGCCCTTGTCGGCCCATCCGGTGCCGGCAAATCCACGGTGTATGACTTGCTGTTGCGCTTCTACGACCCGATTGAAGGCCGGATCCTGATCGACGGCGTGCCGCTGACCAGCCTCGACCCGCTGGACCTGCGCCGCAATTTCGCCCTGGTCTCGCAATCGCCCGCGCTGTTTTTCGGTAGCGTCGAAGAGAATATTCGTTACGGCAATGCTGGCGCGACACTGGAGCAGGTCAAGGAAGCGGCAAGAATTGCCCATGCTCATGACTTCATCGAGAAGATGCCCAACGGCTATCAGACCCATCTGGGGGACGCCGGCCTCGGCCTCTCCGGCGGCCAACGTCAACGCCTGGCGATTGCCCGCGCGCTGCTGGTGGATGCGCCGATTCTGCTGCTGGACGAAGCTACCAGCGCCCTCGATGCGCAAAGCGAACATCTGATTCAGGAAGCCTTGCCCAGCCTGATGCAAAACCGCACCACGCTGGTGATCGCACATCGACTGGCCACGGTGAAAAACGCCGACCGGATCGCCGTGATGGATCAGGGCCAGTTGGTAGCGATCGGTACCCACCAGGAGCTGATCGTGAGCAATCCGCTGTATGCGCGGTTGGCGGCGTTGCAGTTCAATGATGGGCACGCCGTGGCGGTTTAGAACTGGCGCAGCCTTTACTGACGACAAAAAAATGCCCGCATCGATTGATGCGGGCATTTTTCATCTCAGGTAATCAGCACCGGTCATTGGTCGTCGAAATACCGCTCATGCCAATCCACCAGCGGCTGCGGTGAATTGAGTTTCTGGCCGTAGATCACCGAGTACGACAGCACGTTCTGCACGTACTGGCGGGTTTCGTCGAACGGGATGCTTTCCACCCAGACGTCGAAGCTCAGGTGATCGGCGCCGCGCAGCCACTGACGCACGCGGCCGGGGCCGGCGTTGTAGGCAGCGGAGGCGAGCACGCGGTTGCCGTTGAACTGGCTGTGCACCTGACTCAGGTAAGCGGCGCCGAGCTGGATGTTTTTATCAGGATCAAGCACTTGCTGTGGCGAGGCCAGCGGGATGCTGAACTTGCGTGCGGTTTCCTTGGCGGTGCCGGGCATCAACTGCATCAGACCGCTGGCGCCGACACCGGAGCGGGCATCGTCCATGAAGGCGCTTTCCTGGCGGGTGATGGCGAATACCCAGCTCGAATGCAACCCGCGAACCTTGGCTTCACGCACCAGCGTGTCGCGGTGGGCCATCGGGAAGCGGATGTCCAGGTCGTCCCAGTACTGCGCCTGGCTGATGGTGCGGATCGCCGGGAAGTACCATTTCAGGTCGTAGGCCAGTTTGGCCTGGGCGACCATTTCGTCACGATTGAAATGGCGGCTGACGTGATACCACTCGCGACGCCCGTCGACGATCTGCCCACGGGCATGGAATTCCAGAGCACGGCGTATGCCCGGTGTATTGCGCACCTTGTTGATGGTGGCCTGGCTGAGCACAAGCGGCTTGTTCATTAGCGAATAAGGCGATTGCGAACGGTCGGCGGCGAGGAAACCGTAGAAATCGCGTTCCTTGGCCAGATTCTTGTACAGGGTCTGCGCTTCCGGATTCTGCGGTTGCGCCAGTTCCAGGCTGCGGGCCTGCCAGTAGCGCCAGCGGTTGGTGGTCGCCAGATCCTGTGGCAGGCGACGGGTCAATTGATAGGCATCGTCCCAGCGTGCCAGGCGCAACAGCAGACGCAGGCGCCATTCGGAAACGGTGTTGTCACGCAGCTCGGGATCGTATTGAGTCATCACGTCCAGCGCGCGGCTGTCGAAACGCCGGGCCAGGGTCAGGCCGATTTCCCGGGCAATCGCGACCTTCTCGTCACGGGAGAAATGCATGCTGCTGGCGTAACCGTCGAGCAGGGCCATGGCCCTGTCCGGATCCTGACGGGCGAGGCGACGCAGGCCGAGGCTGACAATGTCGGACATCGGCTCGTCGTTCGGGGTGAAGCGCGAAGGCTGATTGAGCAGTTCAGGTTTTTGCGCCACATCGACCAGCAAACGGCCGCGCGGGGCGAGGGTGGTCAGGCCGTTGACCAGGCTGTTCGCCAATGGATAGTTGCGCGCCTGAGCGGCAAGTTTGGTGCGCTCCCAGCGTTTCTGTTCGGTCAACTGGCCATCGGCAGCCCAGATCCCGAACAGCCCGTCACAGGCGGCCGGTTGCGATTTACCGGTCAGCCACAGTTTGTCGGCGTTGGCGTAACCCTCGGCCTTGTGGCCGCTGCTGATCTGGTACTGCGCGTTGAGGCAGTCCAGTTCGGTGAAATTGAGTTTCGGGTCGTAATACTTGACGAAAGTCGCCCAGTCGCCACGGTCGGCGAGCCAGCGCAACCAGCGCAGTTTCATCCAGTTGGCCTGTGGCAGGTCACCGTGTTCGGCGAGGAACTTCTCGATTTCCTCGTTACTGGCGGTCTTCAGACGCGCGGTCAGTTCGTCGTAGGCCAGGTACGGTTCCAGCGGATAATCGGCCAGGGCCTGGCTGTAGCGGAAGTATGGGCCGGTATCGCCCTTGGCCAGTGCGCGCTTGGCTTCATCGTAATACTGGCGTTGGGTGGACAGATCCACCGCCTGGGCGGATTGAGCGGCAGCGGCGGTGAGTAGCAAACAGGACAAAACACTGAAAAGGCGACTGCGCATGAGACATCCGGGCAGAGAAATCATGACAAGTGCCGACCTCGGTCAGCACTGAATTGTCTGTAGCTTAGCCTTTTGCCAGCGAGCGGCGAAAGCTTTGCGGGTCTCGCAGCACAAGTTCGCAACAAATGTTGTGCAGAGTGCTTCAGCAGACAAATTGCCGGCCTGCTGAGGGCCTAACTCAGGTAGAATGCGCGCCCGGTTTTTGGAGAAGCTCATGACCCTGCTCAAATTCAGCGATGTGTCCCTTGCATTCGGCGCGATGCCGTTGTTGGACAAGGTGTCCTGGCAGATCGCCCGTGGTGAGCGGGTGTGCATCATCGGCCGCAACGGCACTGGCAAGTCCAGCATGATGAAACTGGTCAAGGGCGACCAGAAGCCCGATGACGGCTCGGTGTGGCGTGCCCCCGGTCTGAAAATCGGCGAATTGCCGCAAGAATTGCCGGTGGCCGACGAGCGGACGGTATTCGACGTGGTTGCCGAAGGCCTCGACGGCGTTGGCGCCTTACTCGCCGAATACCATCACCTCAGCCAGAACATCGTCACCGACGCCGATCTGGACAAGCTGATGCACGTTCAGCACGACCTTGAAGCCCGTGACGGCTGGCGCTTGCAGACCCTGGTCGACAGCACCCTGAGCCGCCTGCAACTGCCGGCCGACAAGACCCTTGCCGAGTTGTCCGGCGGCTGGCGCCGTCGCGTGCTGCTGGCGCAGGCGCTGGTCTCGGAACCGGATCTGCTGCTGCTCGACGAACCGACCAACCACTTGGACATCGGTGCGATTGCCTGGCTCGAAGAAGCGCTGAAGGATTTCCAGGGCGCCGTGCTGTTCATCACGCACGACCGTTCTTTCCTGCAGAACCTCGCCACGCGCATCCTCGAACTGGATCGCGGCGGTCTGATCGACTGGAACGGCGACTACGCCAGCTTCCTCGTGCACAAAGAAGCTGCGCTGGCCGCGGAAGAAACTGCCAATGCGCTGTTCGACAAGCGCCTGGCCCAGGAAGAAGTGTGGATCCGTCAGGGCATCAAGGCCCGTCGTACCCGTAACGAAGGTCGCGTTCGCGCCCTGAAAGCCCTGCGTGTTGAGCGCAGCGAGCGTCGCGAGCGTACCGGCAAGGCGAACATCCAGCTGGAAACCGCCGACAAGTCCGGCAAGCAAGTGATGGTGCTGGAAAATGTCAGCTTCCATCACCCGGATGGCCCGTACTTGATCAAGGACTTCTCGATGGTCCTGCAGCGCGGCGACCGGATCGGCCTGCTCGGTGCCAACGGTACCGGCAAGACCACCTTGCTCAAACTGATGCTCAACGGTCTGCAACCGACCAGCGGCAAAGTGGAAGAGGGTACGCGCATCGACGTGGCCTACTTCGACCAGTTGCGCCATCAGCTGGATCTGGAAAAGACCGTGATCGACAACGTCGCCGAAGGTCGCGACTTCATCGATATCGACGGCCAGAGCCGCCACGTTCTGAGCTACCTCGGCGACTTCCTGTTCAGTCCGCAGCGTGCCCGCACGCCGGTCAAGGCGCTGTCCGGTGGCGAGCGTGCGCGTTTGCTGCTGGCTAAACTGTTCAGCAAACCGGCGAACCTGCTGGTACTCGACGAACCGACCAACGACCTCGACGTGGAAACCCTCGAACTGCTCGAAGAAGTGCTGCTGACCTTCAACGGTACCGTGCTGATGGTCAGCCACGACCGGGCATTCCTCGACAACGTGGTCACCAGCACCCTGGTCTTCGAAGGTGAAGGCAAGGTGCGTGAATACGTCGGTGGCTATCAGGACTGGATCCGTCAGGGCGGCTCGCCGCGCCTGCTGGGCGTGACCGAGAGCAAGTCGGGCAAGGCTGACCTTAACTCGGCGGTGGTCACCGCTGAACCTGTCGTGGCTGCCGCACCTGCCGCTGCCGCGCCGGCAGCCAAGAAAAAGCTGAGCTACAAGCTGCAGCGCGAGCTGGAAGCATTGCCGGGCGATATCGATGCCAAGGAGCAGCAGATCGCGGCCGTCGAAGCCGAAATGGCCGAAGCCGGCTTCTATCAGCGTCCGCCGGCAGAAACGGCCAAGGTGATTGCTTCGCTGGAGCAGTTGCAGGCTGAGCTGGATGCACTGGTGGAGCGTTGGGCCGAGCTGGATGCCTGATTGATCCGGCCATGAAAAAGCCCGGCGTTCAGTGATGAGCGCCGGGCTTTTCGTATACGGGTGGAGACCTAATGTGGGAGCGGGCCGGGTGGGGGCTGGGGGGTGTGCGGGGGGGTTTA
>NZ_JANLOG010000012.1:0-21875 GCF_025466205.1 Pseudomonas sp. 13B_3.2_Bac1 | reverse complement strand
AGGGTTTGCGTTCGTCCGGTCCGCCTGCTTTGCTCAATGGCAATGACCTCGGCTGGAGACTTGTTCGATGAGCATTTCCCGTTCGTTGCTGCGTGGGCGCGGCAGTCTCGACAGTGGCAAGGTCGGCATGGTCGAGCTGTTTTTCGATCTGGTGTTTGTGTTTGCCGTGACTCAGCTCTCGCATTCGCTGCTCGCGCATTTGTCGATCCTGGGCGCGGTGCAGGTGGCGCTGTTGATGGTCGCGGTGTGGTGGGTGTGGATTTTCACTTCGTGGATCACCAACTGGCTCGACCCGGAAAAATTGCCGATTCGTCTTGGCCTGTTCGGGCTGATGATCGCCGGTCTGCTGCTGTCGTCCTCGATCCCCAAGGCCTTCACTGAGCGCGGGCTGATGTTTGCCGCGGCGTTCGTATTCATGCAGGTCGGGCGCACGCTGTTTGCGATCTGGGCGGTGCGCGGCGAGTCGTTGAGCATGACCCGCAACTTCCAGCGGATTCTGGCGTGGTTGATGCTTTCCGCAGTGTTCTGGATCGCCGGAGCCTTTCTCGACGGACAGCAGCGTCTACTGTGCTGGACGCTGGCGCTGTTGATCGAGCTGATCTCGCCTTCGCTGTATTTCTGGGTGCCGGGACTGGGGCGTTCGTCGTTGAGCGACTGGAACGTCGAAGGCAACCACATGGCCGAGCGTTGCGCACTGTTCGTGATCATCGCCCTGGGCGAGTCGTTGCTGGTCACCGGTGCGACTTTTGCCGAACTGACGCTGAGCGTCACCGGGGTCATCGCGTTTCTGGTGGCGGTACTGGGCAGCATCGGCATGTGGTGGGTGTACTTCGACAGCGGCGCCGAGCGCGCGCATCACCGCATCGCGCATTCGAGCGACCCGGGGCGCCAGGCGCGCATCGCCTACACCTACCTGCATGTGCTGATTGTTGCCGGGGTGATTGTCAGTGCGGTGGCCGACGAACTGGTGCTGGTGCATCCGGATCACGCCAGTGACGCCGGGATCCTGGTGATCGTGGGCGGGCCTTGGCTGTTTCTGTTGGGCAATGCGCTGTTCAAGTGGGTCATGTCCGACCGGCCGCTGCCGCCCTTGTCGCATGTGGCGGGGCTGGTGTTGCTCGCGCTGGCACTGCCGCTGGCGTTGCACCAATGGTTTTCGGCGTTGATGCTCGGGGCGCTGACCACGGCGATCGTGGTGCTCGTTGCGCTGTGGGAAAGCCTGGCATTGCGTCAGACACCGGCCTCGATAACCGCAGAAAAAGCCGCAGGAGAGTAGGGCGGTGCTGTGGTATATGTACGACCTTTCTGCCGACTGACTGGAGCACTTGAATGCCACACCTGCATTTGGAATACACCGCCAATCTGCCGCAACTCAATGCCGACGTGGCGTTGATCCGGCTCAACAATACGCTGGTGGGTTCTGGTCAGTTCGCAGCGGAATTCGACATCAAGAGTCGCGCAGTCAAGGTCGAAACCTTCAAGGTCGGTACCGGCATGGGCGAGCGCGCTTTTGTCCATGTGAAGCTGGCGCTGCTCAGCGGTCGTTCGCCACAGATCAAGAAGCAGCTCTCGGAGAGCCTGCTGGCGGTGTTGCAGGATCTGTGCGAGTGGCCGGCCGGGGTCGAAGTGCAGTTGTGCGTGGAGTTGCTCGATATCGACCGCGATTCCTACACCAAGACCGCCATCGGCGTGTAGGACTCAGGCTGCTTCCAGCTCGCTGCACACCTTGATCACCTGCTCGCGCAGCCAGACGTTGGCGCTGTCCTGATCAGCGTTCTGGCTCCACTGCATGTCGAGGGTGAACCCCGGCAGGCCGTTCGGCGCCTCGCAGTGATTGAACACCGCGTCGTTGGTCAGCAGGCGCTGGATGCGCCGGGGCAGGGTGAGGATGAAGTCGGTCCCGGTAATCATCTTCAATGCCGCGCTGTAGCTGTTGGAGCGCGCGACGATCTGCCGCTTTTGCGCCTGACGCGCCAGCCAGCCGTCGACCATGTTGGTGGTGGAGGTCCACGGTGTCGGGAACACGTGCCGCCGTTCGGTGAAGGCCTGCAGACTCAGCCGCGGTTCCAGTGGCGTGGCGCGTTTGTCGAAGACACAGACCAGATCATCTTCCAGCAGCATTCGCGACTTGAGGTCGGTGTGGCTGCGGTGGAAGTTGGGACCGAAACAGATCACCAGATCGAGGCTGCCGTCGCGCAATTCGTCGGCAGGCACGTCGGTCTCGAACTTGTGCATGTTGACCACCACCGGCAAATCGTCGAAGTCGAAACGCTTCAACAGGCGCGGCAACACCAGTTGCTCGAAGTATTCCGGGGCGCAGATATTGAAGGTCACCGCTTGCCGGGTCGGATCGAAGACCGGGGCGCCGGCGTGGCACAGGTTGATGCTTTCGAGGATCTTCTGCACATGACCGTACATGGTGCCGGCCTTGTAGGTGGGCCGCATGCCTGTGCGGGTGTTGATGAACAACTCGTCTTCGAAACTGGTGCGCAGTTTTTTCAGGCAGTAGCTGACAGTGGACTGGCTGACGCACAGTGTCTCCGAGACATCCGTGACGCTGCTTTGCTCATACACGGCGATAAACACCATGAGGTCCTGCATGTCGAGCTTTCGAAGCAAGTTACTGTTCAGCATCCGTTCCGTCTCGCTGTGCTCCTTGCGCTGAATCCGCGCAAACGTGTGCGCATGATCGTAGCGGAACGATGGTGCCAGGACAAAGCCCTGTAGGACGTTTCAATGTCGCCAGTGGGACAGAAACTTTTAGCAACACGACGTCGGCAAATAAACCGCAAAAAGATGGCAACAAGCCTCTAGCCCGGTGATGGTATTTGGTTCAGCGGATGTGTCGGGCGTAGTGCCGAGGGTCAAAGCGCAGCACTATCAGCAACATCATCACCATCACTGCAGTCAGCGACCACCAGGCCCATTCGAAGCTGCCGAGCTGGTCGCGGATCATTCCGGCCAGCAGCGGCGAAAGCCCGGCGATCAAGTAGCCGATGCCTTGCACGAACGCGGTCAGGCTGCCGGCACGCTGCGGGTGGTCGAGGTGATCGAGCGAGACGATCAGACTCATCGGGAACAAGCCGCCAATCCCCAGCCCCAGCAGGCACGGCCACAGCAGGCTGAGGTGTTGCGGGCTGAGGATCAGTCCGCAGAAGCCGCCGATGATCAGCAGCAGCAACCCTGCCAGAACTGCCCGTCGATCACGGCTGCGGTTAGCGATGGCCGGCGTCACCAGCCCGGAAATCACCTCCATTGCCGTCAGAAAACCCAACAGCAAACCGGCCTGCTGTTCGCTCCAGCCTTGTTCCACGTAGTACGGCGCCAGCCAGGCGAGTACGCAGGTGTAGGACGCCGTGCCGAGGCCGAAGAAGATAGCGAGCAGCCAGGCGCGGGAATTACGCGTGAAGGATTGTTTTCCTACAGGGGTGTTCTGGATGGATGACGGGGGCGACTGTGTCCACCAGACCAGCAACGCGAGCAAGGCCAGTGCCGCCCAGATCGCCAGGCCGATGCGCCAGCTGCCGGTGTGTACCAGCACCAGTGGCGAAAATGAGGCGGCCAGCGCGGCGCCGCTCATGATCGACGTGACATACAGGCCCATGCACAGCGCCACGTGGTCAGGGAAGCGTGATTTGATCAGCGCGGGCATCAATGCCTGAATCAGGGCGATACCCATCCCGGCCAGCACCGCGCTGCCAATCAACTGCGGTGCCGAATCGAGCACCAGTCGCGACAGTGTCGCCAGACCGATAATCCATAGCGAGAGGATCACCGTGCGTTGCTCGCCCAGCCGGCGGCTGATGCCGATGCCGAAAAACATCGCCAGCCCCATCGCCATCACCGGCAGCATGGTCAGCAGCGAAGCGACGCTGAAGCTCAGCGGGATATCGCCGCGAATCGCCGACAGCAACGGCCCGACGGCGGCCATGGAGGGGCGCAGATTGAGCGCGACGAGGATGATGCCGATCATCAGCCAGACAGCGGGGCGGGAGGTAGCGCGGACGTTTTCCATCGGTAGACTCTGGATTGCGGAGGCTATCGATTAGGCCGCGGCCACGCAGTGCGGACAAATCAGATTTCCCGAGTGTTATTTAAAAACTAAATACCGCTCTCCTGGTAACGCGTCATGGATCGTTACGCTCGGATTAATCTTGCGAACCTCGCTGTAAGACTATTCTTTCTCTCTGGCAGGACATTTCGTTACAGCTCTGGCCCAGCGCAGGCGCGTAAAACGCCGGCGGCGATATATACTGCGCGCCATTCTTCAAGGGAGAGCCGTGTGGCCATCGATATTCACTGGATTCGCGACAACGAAAGCCTCGCGCAGTTTTGCGCCGAGTGGCAGCAGCTGCCGTTCGTTGCCCTCGACACCGAATTCATGCGGGTCGACACCTTCTACCCGATTGCCGGTTTGTTGCAGGTCGGCGACGGCAAACGCGCCTACCTGATCGATCCGCTGACCATCGACGCCTGGCAACCGCTGGCGGCGTTGCTGGAAAATCCGGCGGTGCTCAAAGTCCTGCACGCCTGCAGCGAAGACCTCGAAGTGCTGTTGCGTCTGACCGGCAGCCTGCCGGCGCCGCTGTTCGACACACAACTGGCTGCGGCCTACCTGAACCTCGGGTTCTCGATGGGCTATTCGCGGCTGGTGCAGGAAGTGCTCGGTATCGAGCTGCCGAAGGGCGAAACCCGTTCCGACTGGTTGCAGCGTCCGTTGTCCGACACTCAAGTCAGCTACGCCGCCGAAGATGCGGTGCATCTGGCGGAAGTTTTCGTACAGCTGCGCCCGAAACTGTCCGACGACAAATTCGCCTGGGTGCTGGAGGATGGCGCCGAACTGGTGGCTAACCTGCGCCGCGAGACCGACCCATACGAGGTCTATCGCGAGGCCAAACTGGCGTGGAAACTGTCCCGTGCGCAACTGGCTGTGCTGCGTGAGCTCTGCGCCTGGCGTGAGCGTGAAGCCCGCGCGCGCAATCTGCCGCGCAACCGCATCGTCCGTGAACATTCGCTGTGGCCGCTGGCCCGCACGCAACCGGACAACCTCGCCGCGCTGGGCAAGATCGAAGACATGCACCCGCGTACCGTGCGTCAGGACGGCGAATTTCTGCTTGATCTGATCAAGCGCTCTGGCAGTGTGGGGCCTGATCAATGGCCGCCAGCGGTGCCGGAGCCATTGCCGGTCGAAGCGGCGGCGCTGATCAAGCAACTGCGCGCGCTCGGCCAGGCCGAGGCCGAACGCCTGGGCATCGCGCCGGAACTGATGCTGCGCAAGAAAACCCTCGAAGCGCTGGTCAAAAGCGGCTTCCCCGAGGGCCCTTATCAATTGCCTGAGTCGCTGCGTGGCTGGCGCCGCGAACTCATGGGTCAGAAGCTGCTGGACAGCCTGGCCACCGCCGGAGAACAGCCTTGAAACGTATTTGCTCCATTTACCAAAGCTCGAAGAAACCCGGGATGTATCTTTACGTGCTCAAGAGCGATGCTCTGGAGCGCGTGCCCGAAGCGCTGATGGCGGCCTTCGGCAAGGCGAAGCATTCCTTTGACCTGGTGCTGACCCCTGAGCGCACACTGGCGCGCGAGGACATCACCGTGGTCTTGGAAAACCTCGACAAGCAGGGCTATCACCTGCAGATGCCACCGGCCGAGGATGAGTACATCGAACACCTGCCCGAAGAGTTGCTGCGACGCAACGACCCGGTCTGATCTGCGAGGCCCTGTTCTGGGCCTCTTGCCACCCTGGAACTGATTTTACGGCGACGACCGCCACGAAGGAGCACGGCTCTTTCGGCGGTTGCCTGCACGGTTTGCGAAAGGTTTGAAGATGCGCGTTCTGATTGCTGAACACGACCACGCGGTGTACGCCCGGCTGCTGCGTCAGGCGGCCCCCGAACTTGAAGTACTGACCAGTGGCGACTCTGCCGAACTGGCCCGTCAGGCTGCCGATTGCCCGGTGTGGCTGGGGCAGCCGGATCTGCTGGCGACCCTGCTGCGTCAGGGCCACCAGCCGCAATGGCTGCAATCGACCTGGGCCGGCATCACGCCGCTGCTCGCCGACGGCTTGCGCCGCGATTACCGCCTGACCCGTGCGGTGGGGATCTTCGGTCAGGTGATGGCCGAATACGTGCTGACCTACATGCTCGGTCACGAGCGGGAAGTGCTGGCGCGCCTGGTCAGCCAGGTCGAGCGTAAGTGGGACAATCGCACCGGCCAGAGTCTGGTCGGACGCAAGGTGCTGATCGTCGGCACCGGCGATATCGGCCAGAGCGTGGCGCAGTTTCTGCTGCCGTTTGGCGTCGAGCTGTACGGCATCGCCAGCAGCGCGCGCGAGCAGGCGCCGTTCGTCGAAGTCGGCTCGATGGCGGATCTGCCACGGCTGGTGGGCGCGGTCGATTACGTGGTCAACCTGCTGCCGAATACCGAGCACACCCACGACATTTACGACGCGGCGCTGTTCAAGCAATTCAAGCCGACCGGGCTGTTCATCAACGTCGGACGCGGCGTGGCAGTGGTTGACGCGGATCTGGTGGAAGCCTTGAAGGAAGGGCATCTGGCGGGCGCGGTGATCGACGTCTGCCGTCAGGAGCCGTTGCCGCAACGCCATCCGTTCTGGACCGCCTGGGGCTTGTTGCTCACCGGGCACAGCTCGGCACCGACGTCGCCGGCGTTGATGGTGCAGTTGTTTGTCGAGAATCTGAAGGCGTATCAGGCGGGTGAAGCGTTGCGCGGGGAAGTGGATTTCAACCGCGGATATTAAATCCACCGCGATACCTGTAGGAGTGAGCCTGCTCGCGATGAGGGTGTGTCAGTCGACATTGATGTTGTCTGACACTACGCCATCGCGAGCAGGCTCACTCCTACAGTGGTTTTTGCATGCTGGCTTACAGGGTGAAGTTGCCTTCAGCCACCAACTCGCTCAGCGGACGACGCGGGCTCGGCGTTTCACGGGCCTGCAGGTATTCGGCCAAGGTCGCCTTGTCACCCAGCTTGCCGACAGCGACCGCCGCATGCAGCGCATAACCTTCCGGAATATTCAGCTCCTTGCGGGTCAGCTCCTGATCGAAACCGGCCATGCCGTGGGTGTGCCAGCCGCTGATGCTCGCTTGCAGCGCCAGGTGGCCCCAGGCCGAACCGGTGTCGAAGGTGTGCCACAGCGCCGGGGTTTCTTCGCTGGCGCCGGGGGCGGTGAAGGTGGTTTTCGAAATCACGATCACCAATGCCGATGCGTGTTGCGCCCAGCTGCGGTTGAACTCGTTCAGCAGACCCAGGAAGCGCTCCCAGTTCGGCGTATCACGACGCGCGTACAGAAAGCGCCACGGCTGCGAGTTGTAGGCCGAAGGTGCCCAGCGTGCGGCTTCGAAGAAGCTCAGCAGGGTTTCTTCCGGGATCGCTTCACCGGTGAAGGCGCGGGGCGACCAGCGCTCGGTGAACTGCGGGTGAATGGCGTAATCGGCAACGCGAGGGTTGGCACTCATCGAAAGATTCCTTGCTGTGTTTGAGTCATGAATTCGTGGCAAAACCCTACTGGGCGGCGATTCGCCTGACAAGCGGGATTTACCGACAGTCGCCAGCGCTTGGCCCGCAAGGCCGTGGGCACTAGACTGGCGGCCTTTTCACCACCTGATGTTGATGCTTGAGCCATGGCCGCCAAAGTCGAACCGTTCTGGAAACGCAAAACCCTCGATCAACTGGATCACGAGGAATGGGAATCGCTGTGCGACGGCTGCGGTCTGTGCTGCCTGCAGAAACTCGAGGATGAAGAAGACAACAGCGTCTATTACACACGCATCGCCTGCAAACTGCTGGACCTGAAAACCTGCCAGTGCAGCGACTACCCGAATCGCATCAAGTTTGTCCCGGACTGCATCCAGCTCACTCCGGGCCAGGCCGAAGAATTCAAATGGCTGCCGCCGACCTGCGGTTATCGCCTGGTCAGCGAAGGCAAGGACCTGCCGCTGTGGCACCACCTGGTGTGCGGCGACCGTGACGCGGTGCACCACGAACGGATTTCCCAGTCCGGGCGCATGCTCGCCGAAGGCAGCGTGCCGGAGGATGACTGGGAAGATCACCTGATTTTCCGCGCCGGTTAAGCACCAAGGGTTCCAGGATTCAACAAGGAGTGTGTATGGCTGGGGGATTGCTGCGGGCATCGCTGATCGGTCTGCTGGCGCTAAGCGCGCCAGTGTGGGCGGCAAAGAAAGTCGATCTGGATTACCACGTACGCCTGCTGCCGCAAAGCGATCAGGCCGAAGTGCGCCTGACCCTGGCCAAAGGTGACGCGGTGCGCAGTCTCGATTTCGA
The DNA here is from genome assembly GCF_025466205.1 of Pseudomonas sp. 13B_3.2_Bac1. Taxonomy (NCBI): domain Bacteria; kingdom Pseudomonadati; phylum Pseudomonadota; class Gammaproteobacteria; order Pseudomonadales; family Pseudomonadaceae; genus Pseudomonas; species Pseudomonas sp. 13B_3.2_Bac1. The sequence continues at coordinate 13,574 of NZ_JANLOG010000012.1, read as the reverse complement.
CCTCGGCGACGGCAGCCACTACAGCGACTTCAAGGCCGACGGCCAGTGGCAGTTGACCCCGGGCAAAGAGGCCCGGGGCCTCTGGCGTCCGAGCGGCGACAAGGCCAGCCTGACTTACCGCGTCAGCATCAGCCACGGCCGCAAGAGCGGCAGCTTCGACACGCGCCTGACCCCGAACTGGGCTTTGCTGCGCGGTGATGACCTGGTGCCGCCGGCCAGGCTCGATCAGCAGGATGGCGTCGAGCTGGTGTCGCGCCTGCAATTCGAACTGCCCAACGGCTGGCAAAGCGTCGAAACCGCTTGGCCGCGTATCGGCAAGAACAAATTCCGCATCGACAATCCCTCACGGCTGTTCGACCGCCCGACCGGCTGGATGCTCGCCGGTCACCTCGGCAGCCGCCGTACGCGACTGGGAGAAACCGAAGTCACCGTGACCTCGCCGCAAGGGCAGGGCATGCGCCGTATGGATGTGCTGACGCTGCTGACGTTCATCTGGCCGCAGGTGCAGGCCGTGTATCCACGGCATCCGAGCAAGCTGTTGATCGTCGGCGCCAACGACCCGATGTGGCGCGGCAGTCTGGGCGCACATGAATCGATCTACTTGAACGCGCACTTGCCGCTGGTCAGCGAGAGTGGCAGCAGTGCGCTGGTGCGTGAGCTGGCGCAGGTGTTCGGCCGGATCAATGACGAGCATCGCAGCGACTGGATCAGCGAAGGGTTTGCCGAGTATTACGCGATCGAACTGGTGCGCCGTGCGGGTGGCATGAGCGATGAGCGCTATCAGGCGTTACAGGCGAAGCTGAACAGGGACAGTCAGAAAGTCACGACCCTGCGCGGCGAGCAGATCAGCCCGGCGCAAATTGCCAAAGCGGTGGTTGTGCTGCAGGAACTCGATCGCGAGATTCGCTTGAAGACGCGCAACAAGCGTTCGCTGGATGACGTGTTGCGCGGGGCGATGCATCTCGGGACGGTGGACACCAAGGCGTTTGTGCAACTGGCTGAGGGTGTTCTGGGCGAATCCTCGAAAGTTCTCGATAGCGCATTGCTTCAGTAATACCGCTTTCGCGAGCAAGCCCGCTCCCAAATTTGATCGCATTCCAACTGACGGAACCCGGTTCAATGTGGGAGCGGGCTTGCTCGCGAAGAGGCCGGAAGCCTCAACGAAGATCTCGAATCAAACCCCGGCTTTTGGTGATTTCACTGAATCATTGCCAGTCACCGTGGCTGTGCTGGTCGCTGCCTCGGCATTGGCCTTGAGCTTGCTCAGTTCTTCCCCGGCCCGTTCGATCTTCGCCCGGACGTTGTTCATGTCCTCACGGCTTTTTTCCAGCAGGCTTTTCATCGAGCTGTGCCCGGTGATGCCACGGGCCATTGCCACGCCGCCAATCGCCACCTGAATCAGACCGAACAGGCCGCCACGGCGCAGGCCCTTGCCGACCATGATCACGCCACCGGCCAGCGAGCCGATGCGCTCCCAGCCCTGTACGTTCTGCTCGGTCGGGCTCTGGAACGGGGTGGAATCGATACGTTGGACGCGTTTGAGTTCGGTCATGATCTGTCTCCCAGGCAATGTGCAATAGATAGATAAGCTGACTGCCGCAGCGGCCGGCTCGTTCCATCGAATGTGCGACGTTTCAGCGGAATTTCGGCCCGGAGCGAGTATTCAGGCCCTTGGCCATGCGGTCGTAAAGCACGACGTTGACCGTGGCCGCCAGATTCATGCAGCCGGTGGTCGGGATGTACACGACGTCTTCGCACCAGTCGCGGATCTCTTTATCCAGCGAGCCGTCTTCCGGGCCGAAGATGTACAGCGCGCGATCCGGATGGGTGTATTCCGGCAGCGGGCGGGCGCCCTCGACCAGTTCCACGGCGACCGGGACACAGTTGAGCGGGAGGATCTTTTTCAGGTCGTCGATGCCGATCAGCGGGATGTCGTAGTGCACGCGCTTGGTGTCGGTGACGAAATCGGCGGCGCGTTCATAACGCTTGCCAGTGTAAAACACCGACGCCACGCCGTAACAGCCTGCGGCGCGCATCACCGAACCGACGTTCTCCGGTGATTTGGGGTTGTACAAACCAATGCAGCTGTAACGTTTGTCTGCCACGAGCGGGGTGCCTTCGGGAAAAAGAGGGCGATTATACGGGGATTGGGCAGTTGTGGTCAGATCAAGGATTACCGGTGCCCGAACGGCCGCCTTCGCGAGCAAGCTCGCTCCCACAGTGGTTTTGTGTATGACACCGATCCAGTGTGGGAGCGAGCTTGCTCGCGAAGGGGCCAGTCGGGCCAATGAAGAACTTTAATCTTCTTTCTTCATCAGCCCGGCGAGGGCGGCAAACGGGTTATGCGTGGCCTTGGCGATTTTCGGCGTGCTCAGCGAGCCGTCGCCGAAATATTGCTGGTCGGTGTAGCGCGAGTGTTCGTTGTCGTGGCAATACAGGCACAACAGTTCCCAGTTCGAGCCGTCCTGCGGGTTGTTGTCGTGGTTGTGATCGCGGTGGTGCACGGTCAGTTCGCTCAGACGCTTGCCGGAAAACTCACGGGCGCAGCGGCCGCAGACGTGCGGATACATCTTCAGGGCCTTGTCGCGGTAGCCCATTTCCTTGTCGCGCTGGTTGTCGGCAAGGATGCGATCGAGCTTCGACGTGTTGGTCGGGGTGGACGAACTCATGGGTTCACCTTTGTAAAAAAGACTAATGACGGTTATGTGCAGAGTTTAGCTCAGCCCTTGAGCTTCTCGGCAATCCAGATCGTGTGGCGGGTGCCCTTGTTGCCGTGGGCGAAAACCTGCACTTCCTCGGCCTTGAAACCGGCCTTCTTCAATTTGTCGGAAAACTGCCGGTCGGCGCTGGCCGACCACACTGCCAGCACGCCCTTGGGCCGCAGGGCTTTGGCGCAGGCGTTCAGGCCGGCGGCGGAGTACAGCCAGCTGTTGGCCTTCTGCGTCAGGCCTTCGGGGCCATTGTCGACGTCGAGCATGATCGCGTCGAAGCCGTTCGGCTCGCTTTGCAGGACCTTGGCCACGTCGTCCTGACGGATCACCGTGCGCGGATCGAGCAACGGTCGCCCGGACTTTTCACCGAGCGGCCCACGGTTCCACTCGACCACGCCGGGCACCAGTTCGGCGACCACCACTTCGGCGCTCTTGCCCAGATGTTTGAGCGCCGAGGCGAGGGTGAAACCCATGCCCAGACCGCCGATCAACACCCGCGAATTCGGCCGGCCGGCGACCTTGCGGCAAGGGATCTCGGCCAGCGCATCTTCCGAGCCGTGCATGCGCGTGTTCATCAATTGCCCGCCGTCGCCGCCCTGGATCTTGATGACGAAATCCTCGCCATACTCGAACAGGCACAGGGCACCGCCGTTATCTGGGATCGGCGTGGTGTCGAGCAGAACGAAACGTTTCATGGAAATCTCTACAAAGGGGAAGGCAAGCAGGCCCGTTGGGAGTAGCCTGAGCGCAGACTAAAGGCCAAACGGAGCCCTTGATGAAGCGCACCATTCTAACGGTCATTGCCCTGGCCGCGCTCTCGATTACTGCAGTGCAGGCGCAGCAGACCATTCCGGTCAGCCCGACGCCGCAACCCGGCTCACCTGGCACCGCCACGCCGACGCCGTATCCGCAAATCACCCCGATCAGCGCACCGAAGGCCGGTGCCGGCAGTGGCAGCCCGCCGCTGGTGCCGATCGAAATGCCTAGCCCGCCGAGCAAGGATCAACCGGTGCCGGGCATCGAACCGAGCGGCACCAAGGTCAAATCCCCGGGCGGTTAAATCTGTTGCGCCGCGAGTTGGCCGTCAGCCATGCGCAGGCGCTTGGAGAGGGACACGGCAAGGGCGCGGATGATCTTGGCGGCGATCTTCGGTGCGTCGTTGAGCATCTTTTCCAGCGAATCCTTGCCCAGGTTGAGCAACTGACAGTTGCTCGCCGCGACGCAGGTCGCCGAACGGCGCTCACCATCCAGCACGGCCATTTCCCCGAACGCCCGACCGCTGCGCAGGGTGGCCATGGTGATGACCTGGCCGTCGGGGCCAGTCTTCTGCACGGCGACCTGACCGGTGTGGAGGATGCACATGAAACTGCCGGCATCGCCCTCACGGAAAATCGCTTCGCCCTCCGCCACGGTGCTGATGCTGAAGTAGCCCGAGGCTGCGGCAAAGTCCGCCAGTTGCAATTGATCGAACAGGCCACAGTCCATCAGCCAGTCGCGAATTTCGTTGTTCAGCAGGGTGGGTTCTGACATGTCATTGCGGTCTTTATTGTTTTCACTGATTCCAGGCTTACACCGTCCCCTGTAGGAGCTGCCGCAGGCTGCGATCTTTTGATTTTAATTTTTGAAAGACAAAATAAAAAGATCGCAGCCTGCGGCAGCTCCTACAGGGGTTCATAGGTATCGGCCCCCTGGGTCTGGAGTTAAGACCCAAGTGACCGACGGAGTTCCTCAGGCCAGGCCCAAAACCTTGAACACAAACGCATATTCGAGCGCTACGTCACGTAATCCCTGATAACGCCCGCTCATTCCGCCATGCCCGGCACCGAGTTCGGTCTTGAGCAGCAGCAGATTGTCGTCGGTCTTGGTCGCGCGCAATTTCGCCACCCACTTGGCCGCTTCCCAGTACTGCACGCGACTGTCGTTGTAGCCGGCGATCACCAGGGTTGCCGGATAATTCTGCGCGCTGACGTTTTCGTACGGCGCGTAGGCCTTGATCCGCTCGTAGACGTCCGGCTCTTCGGGGTTGCCCCACTCGTCGTACTCAGTGACGGTCAGCGGCAAGTCCGGGTCGAGCATGGTGTTAAGCACGTCGACGAACGGCACTTCGGCAATCGCCACGCCGAACAGATCCGGACGCTGGTTCAGCACCGCGCCAATCAACAAGCCGCCAGCGCTGCCGCCGCTGATTGCCAGTTTTTCAGCGGTGGTGATGCCGTTGAGGATCAGGAATTCGGCGCAGGCAATGAAGTCGCTGAAGGTGTTGTGCTTGTGTTCCTGCTTGCCGGCGCGATACCAGGCTTCGCCCAGCTCACCGCCGCCACGCACATGGGCGATGGCGAAAGCCATGCCGCGGTCCAGCAGGCTGAGGCGTGCGTGGGAGAACCACGGATCGAGGCTGGAACCGTAGGCGCCATAACCGTACAGATACAGCGGCACCGGTTTGCCGACCATCTCGCGTTTCATCACCAGGCTGATCGGCACCTGCGTGCCGTCCGGCGCGGTGGCCCACAGGCGTTGGCTGACGTAGGCGTCGGCATCGAACGAGCCGAGCACCGGGGTTTCTTTCAGGACGGTTTGCTCGCCGCTGGCCAGCAGCAACTGCCGAACCTGCGCCGGACGGTTCAACGCCTCGTAACGCAGACGGATGCGGTCGCTCTCGAACTCCAGACTGTTCTGCACATAGAGGCTGTAGGCCGCGTCCGGCAGTTGTACGCGATACGGCGTCTGGCCTTGCGGGTGAACTTCGATGATCGGCAAACCGCCTTCGCGCAGGCTCAGGGTCATGGCCGCGGTGTTCAGCGTCACGCCGTCGAGCATCACCGTATCGCTGTGCGGGATCAGGTTCTGCCAGTCGGCTTCGCTCGGTACCGCACCGGTGTCCGGCGTCTGATACAGGGCGAAGTTGATGCCGTCGCGGTTGGTGCGGATGAACCAGGTCCACGCGCCATCCAGCACACCGTGGTCGACGTCGTATTCGTGATCCTCGACCCGTGGCGCCAGACAGGTGAAGGGCAGGTGCGGCTGATGCGCATCCAGTGCCCAGACTTCGCTGGTGGTCTTGCTGCCCAGGGTCAGCAGCAATTGCTGCTCGGAACTGGAGCGGTAGCAATGCAGGAAGAAGCGCCCGTCCGGTTCATGGAACACCTCTTCGGCGGCCGTGCCGTCGAGGCGATAGCGATACAGTTTGTGTGGGCGATGAGTGTCGTCGAGCACGCCAAAGAACAGCGTCAGGCTGTCGTTGGCCCAGGTCATGCTGCCGTCGCAGTCTTCGAATTCCAGCTCGCTGACCTTGTCGTTGGCCAATTCCTTGACGAACAGCGTGTAGATCTCGTCGCCCGAGGCATCGACGCTGTAGGCCAGACGCTGGTGGTCGGGGCTGATGCTGAACGCGCCGAGCGAGAAGAAACCGCCATTGGCCAGCACGTTCGGGTCGAGCAGCAGTTGTTCGCGGCTTTCATCGAGGGTCAGGCTGTCGTCAGCCGGACGCGGGCAACGGTAATGCCGGGCATATTCGTCACCCGCCGTGGTGCGGGTGTAATACAGATACGGGCCCCAAGGCGAGGGCAGGGACAGGTCGGTCTCGAGGATCCGGCCCTTGATCTCTTCGAACAGGCTTTCGCGCAGGGCGGCCTGATCGGCGGTTTGCGCTTCCTGATAAGCGTTTTCAGCCTTGAGGTAGTCGAGCACCGCGTCGGTGTCGCGTTCCTGCAGCCAGGCATACGGGTCGGCACCGGCAGCCTTGTGGGCGATCGGGGCGCGGAGGACGTGGGCGGATTCGGGCATGGAAGGCTCTCGGACAATGTTCGGAATAATGGTTTTCGCAGCTCTTGAAACCATCGCACTTCCCTGTGGGAGCGAGCTTGCTCGCGAAGGCGTCCTGTCAGATGACATTTGTTTCACTGACCCAACGCTTTCGCGAGCAAGCTCGCTCCCACAGGGTTTGCTGTTGGCCGTCTGGCATTGGGACAAGCCTGACGGGCGAAAAGTCGTTACTATAAGCGCCTCTTTGCCTGCCTTGCCATGGACACCATGACCGAGAACGACTATCTGATCGCCTGGGGCCTCTACGCCTTTGCCGCTGTGGGCTGCCTGTTGGTATGGATGCGCCTGACCCGCTGGATGTGGCGCTGGCTGCGCGAGCCGCTGCGGGTGCTGATGGCGGTGTTGCTGTTCAGCCCGACCATCATTGACCCGGTGAAAGCCAAGGTCGCGCCGTCGATCGCCATTACCGCGCTGGATCTGGCCTTCAAGGTCGGCAACAACGCCTGGCGGGCGATTTCCGATCTGTTCATGTACGGCATGATTGCGTTCGGCATCTACCTGATTTTCGTGCTGATCCGCTTCCCGATCGAGCGTGCTTCCCGAGCGCGCCGCGAACAGGCCGAAGCCGCCAAGGCCGCGGCCCGTGCTGATGATCGCGACGACGATCAGCCGTTCGGTGGTGCCGGAGACGACCGTTACGGTCGCCCGCCGTTGCCGAACAATCCGCAACGCATGCGTGTCGAGCCGCGTCTGTAATCACGAGAGTCAGCACATGTGTGAACTACTGGGCATGAGTGCCAACGTGCCGACCGATATCGTGTTCAGCTTCACCGGCCTGATGCAGCGCGGCGGGCGCACCGGCCCGCACCGCGACGGCTGGGGCATCGCTTTCTACGAAGGTCGCGGCTTGCGCCTGTTTCAGGACCCGGCCGCGAGTTGCGAGTCGGAAGTCGCCAACCTGGTGCAGCGCTATCCGATCAAGAGCGAAGTGGTCATCGGCCATATCCGCCAGGCCAACGTCGGCAAGGTCTGCCTGTCCAACACCCACCCGTTCGTCCGCGAACTGTGGGGGCGTAATTGGTGTTTTGCGCACAACGGCCAGCTCGCCGACTTCACCCCGATCAAGAGTTTCTACCGCCCGGTGGGCGACACCGACAGCGAAGCGGCCTTCTGCGATTTGCTCAACCGCGTGCGTGCCGCATTCCCGGAACCGGTCGATATAGAAGTGCTGCTGCCCGATCTGGTCGCCGCCTGCGCCGAATACCGTAGCAAAGGCGTGTTCAACTGCCTGCTCAGCGATGGCGACTGGCTGTTCTGCTATTGCTCGACCAAACTGGCACAGATCACCCGGCGCGCACCGTTCGGTCCGGCGCGGCTCAAGGATGTCGATGTGATCGTCGATTTCCAGGCAGAAACCACGCCCAACGATGTGGTCACGGTGATCGCCACCGAGCCTTTGACCGAAAACGAAACCTGGACCCGTTACGAACCGGGCCAATGGAGCCTGTGGCGACGCGGCGAATGCGTCAGCCAGGGCACGACCGAATAAAGGATCTCTCCTCGATGTTGCTCAGTTATCTACGGCTGGTGTTGTTTGCGGCGGGCCTGTTGATCGGTGTCCAGGTGCCGGGGTTCATCAACGATTACGCCAAACGTGTCGAAGCCCATCTGATCGAAGCTCAGACCGGTTTGCGCGGTTTCCAGGGCACCGCCGAGCAGTTCTTCAAGGGCGACTTGCAGGCGCTGGTTGCACATTATCGCGCCAGTGACGATCCGGTGTTTCGCAGCGATGCCGACAGCCTGAGCACTTTGCTCGACCGGCAGTTGGCGCTGGATAAGCAGTTCCAGGCGATGCAGGGCCCGTGGTACATCCGCTTCCTGCAAGTGGTGCTGGCCGCCGACCCGGACATTCGCAAGGAAACCTGGAACGGCTACAGCTACCAGATCCTGCTGACCCCGGAAGCGATGATCTGGGGCATGAGCGGCGCGTTGCTGCTGTCGTTCGGCATCGAGTGCCTGATTCGTCTGATTGACTGGGTGGTGCTCGGTGGCCGGCGTTTGCGCCAGAGCCGGCCGATTGAAGACCGCGACGTGCGCGGTCTTTAAGGACCGCGCGATCACTGTGGCGAGGGAGCTTGCTCCCGCCCGGCTGCGCAGCAGTCGTAAACCTATGAACTCAATTGTCCTGGATGATTAGGGTGTCTGGTTTTGGGCCTGCTTCGCAGTCCAGCGGGAGCAAGCTCCCTCGCCACAGGGTGTCAGGCACTCAAGACGATGTAGTTTTCACCGACCTTGCGCGCATACCCCTCCAGCACCTGCTGACACAACGTCACCATCTCTTCGACCCACTCAACGCCCACCCGCCACGACACCACCACTTGCAGATTCGGCGGCCGTTGGTCGATGTCGAGCAAGGTCAGTTCACCCCGCGCCAGTTCCTCGGCCACCAGCACCGGTGGCAGTACGCCGATGCCAAATCCATCACGCAGCAGCCGGGTAATCGCCGACACCGAGTTCACGCAGTTCAGCCGCGGCGCCAACACACCGTTGGTCTGCATCAATGCCAGCAGATCCTGATGCGGCCGGGAGTTTTTCGAGTAGGTGATGATCCGTTCCTGCGCCAGTTCGCCGAGGTCGGCGTACTCGCGGTTGTAGATCGAATTGCTCGCGACGATCCAGCCCAGCGGATGGCTGGCCAGCTCCAGACTGCGCACGCTTTCGTGGCGCACCAGATCGGTTTGCAGAACGATGTCGAGAAAGCCTTTTTGCAGCTGATCGCAGAGGTTCAGCGAGGTATCCGCCACCAGCTCGATTTCCACCCGTGGATACAAATCGGTCATCTGCGCCACCAACGGGCTGAGCCAGGTGTGGATCACCGTGTCCATCACGCCGATGCGCACCCGGCCAACCTTGCTCGAGCGGGTCTCGATCGATTGCTTCAGGGCTGACATCGTATCGAGCATCTGCTCGGCATAATCCAGCACTTTCAGGCCTTCGGGCGTCAGGCTGACGCCGCGTGAATCACGCAGAAACAGCTTCACCCCCAGTTCGCCTTCAAGCACCGCGATGCGGCTGGAAATCGACGCCTGGGTGGTGAACAGCTTGTCGGCGGTCAGGCGAAAACTCTTCAGCCGGGCGACCCAGACAAAGGTCTCGAGAAACTTCAAGTTCATGGCAACGGCTCGGGTGACAAATTTTTCTTATGCCTAAGGCGGGTTTTTATTCGTTGGACGCAGCAGGGCCGGGCGACGAAAAATCGGCGCATCCGGTTCCCACGATAGGCGTCGTCGGAACTTCGAACAAGACCAATAAAAGCCTGCGGAGACTTGCCATGCGTGCGCCCGACACCCTCGACCTCCCCAAGAACACGGCCCGCCCCGGACCGTTCGACTGGTATCGCAACATCAATCAGCAGGAACGTCGTACCTTCTGGAGCTGCAAGATCGGCTATGGCCTCGACGGCATGGACACGCAAATGCTCAGCTTCGTGGTGCCGACCCTGATCGCCATGTGGGGCATCACTACCGGGCAGGCCGGGCTGATTCACACCAGCACCCTGATCGCCTCGGCCATTGGCGGCTGGGTCGCGGGGATTCTCTCCGACCGGATTGGCCGCGTGCGCACCCTGCAACTGACGGTGCTGTGGTTCGCCTTCTTCACCTTCCTCTGCGGTTTCGCGCAGAACTACGAACAGTTGCTGATCGCCCGGACCCTGATGGGCTTCGGCTTCGGCGGCGAATGGACCGCCGGCGCGGTGCTGATCGGTGAAGTGATCCGCGCCAAGGATCGCGGCAAAGCGGTGGGCATGGTGCAATCCGGTTGGGCGCTGGGGTGGGGGCTGACGGCGATTCTGTATGCGCTGCTGTTCTCGGTGTTGCCGCCGGAAGATGCGTGGCGAGCGCTGTTCATTCTCGGCATCGTCCCGGCAATTTTCGTGATCTTCGTGCGGCGTCTGGTGAAGGACCCGGAGATCTATCGCGAAGCCAAGGCTGCGCAAACTCCGCAAAACCCGGCGAAGTTCTACGAGATCTTCGCCCCCGGCATGCTGTTCACCACGTTCCGTGCGTCGCTGCTGACCACCGGTGCACTCGGCGGTTACTACGCGATCACTTCGTGGCTGCCAACCTTCCTCAAGAACGAACGCGGTTTAAGCGTGCTCGGCACTGGCGGGTATCTGGCGATGGTGATCGTCGGGTCCTACGTCGGCTATGTGATCAGCGCTTATCTGACCGATCTGCTCGGGCGTAAAAAGAATTTCATCCTGTTCGCGGTCGGCTCGTTCACCATCGTTCTGCTGTACACGCAAATGCCAGTGAGCAACGGGGTGATGCTGTGGCTGGGCTTTCCGCTGGGCTTCTTCGCCTCGGGGATTTTCAGCGGCATGGGCGCGTTTCTCACCGAGCTGTTTCCGACGCGGATTCGCGGTTCGGGGCAGGGCTTCTGCTACAACATCGGCCGGGCGCTGGCGGCTTTGTTTCCGCTGCTGATTGGCCTGCTCAGCCAGACAGTGCCGTTGAGCGTGGGTATCGGTGCGTTCGCGGCGGTGTCCTACGGCGTGGTGATCCTCGCGGCGTTGAGCCTGCCGGAGACCCGTGGCAAGCAACTGGATGCGCAGTAACTGATAACCTGCTGAGCAAGCGTCCTACAGACAAAAAGAAAAGAAGCTACAGGAGTTTCACCGTGAGCCGCCTGCTATTGAATTGCGACATCGGCGAGAGTTTCGGCAGCTGGACCATGGGTCTGGACGCCGAAGTCATGCCCTACATCGACTGCGCCAACGTGGCCTGCGGCTTCCATGCCGGTGACCCGAGCATCATGCGCAAGACTGTCAGCCTGGCCCTGAGTCATGGCGTGCAGATCGGCGCGCACCCGGCCTATCAGGATCTGGTCGGTTTCGGCCGACGTTCCATGGCCTATTCCGCGCAAGAGCTGCAAGACATCCTGCATTACCAGATCGGCGCGCTCGATGGCATTTGCCGCGCGCAGGGCGGGCGGGTCAGCTACGTCAAACCCCACGGCGCGATGTACAACGACATGATGGCCAACCCGGCGCAGTTGCGTGCAGTGATTCAGGCCGTGGCCGCCTATGATCGCAGCCTGCCGCTGATGCTGATGGCCACCCGCGATAACGCGGCGGCGCAGCAACTCGGTGACGAATACGGCGTGACCCTGTGGTTCGAAGCCTTCGCCGACCGCGCCTACGACAGCGCAGGTCGACTGGTTTCGCGGCAACTGCCGGGCGCGGTGCATCACGAGCCAGAAAAAATCATCGAACAGGCCCTGACCATCGCCCGTGGCGGTGACCTCGTCGCCAGTGACGGCAGCACGCTGCACCTGCAGGCCAACACCTTGTGCGTGCATGGCGACAACGCCAGTTCGGTGGCTGCCGTGCAGCGCATTCGCGAGGCCCTGAATCAGCAGAGCGCGCCATGAACCCACGGATTGAAGTGGTGGCCCTGGACTGCCTGATGCTGCGCCTGTTCGATGAAATCGCCGAAACCAACATGTCGTGGATGCTCGCTGCCAGTGAGCGCCTGCGCACGGTATTTGGCGCGCAATTGATTGATCTGGTGCCGTCCTACACCACGCTGATGGTGCATTACGACCTGACGGTACTGAATCCGAATCAGGCCCGTGAATTGATCGCTGAAGCGCTGATCGATCTGTCGCCGAACGCTCGAACCAGCGGCCAGTGCCATGTGTTGCCGGTCTGGTACGACCTGAGTGTCGGCCCCGAACTGAGCCTGCTGGCGCAGCGCAGCGGGTTGGCGGTGGAGGAGGTGATTCGGCGGCACAGCGCTCGCGAATATCAGGTGTTCGCCCTTGGCTTCGCGCCGGGATTTGCCTTCATGGGGCTGGTGGAAGAAATCCTCGCGGCGCCACGCCTGGACACCCCACGCAAGAAAGTCGCGGCCGGCAGCGTCGGGATCGCGGAGCGGCAGACCGCCGCTTATCCGGTGGTCTCCCCCGGCGGCTGGAATCTGATCGGTCGCACCCCGGCGAAATTGTTTGATCGTCATCGCGACGGCTACAGCCTGATGCAACCCGGCGACACCGTGCGTTTCGAAGCGGTGAGCCACGCCGAGTTCATCAACCTGGGCGGCGATGACACGCCACTGGAGGCGCTGACATGAGCCGACTGACGATTGAAGCCAGCACGCCGCTGTGTTTGTTACAGGACGCCGGGCGTTTTGGCGTGCGCCATTTGGGCGTGACCCAGGGCGGTGCCGCGGACGGGTGTTCGATGAGCTGGGCCAACTGGTTGCTGGGTAACGCGCTGGATCTGCCGGTGCTGGAAATCACCCTCGGCGGGTTTGCCGTACGGGCGCATGAAGACTGCTTGCTGGCGTTGGCCGGGGCGGATCTCGGCGCGCAGATTGACGGGCAGGCGCTAGCGCCGTGGCGCAGTTTCAAACTGGGCAAAGGGCAAATCTTGAAGTTCAGCCAACCGCTGCTCGGCGCCCGGGCTTATCTGGCGGCGCCCGGTGGTTTCGACGTGCCGCAGGTGCTGGGCAGCAGTGCCACGGTGGTGCGCGAAGAACTCGGTGGATTAGATGGTATGGGGTTACCGCTGACCAAGGGCGCGACATTGAGTTATCGCGGTGCGGCTCTGCAGGTGCGTGAAGTGCCGCTGGAGCATCGACCTGATCTGCGGCTCAATGCGCCGCTGGATCTGGTGCTCGGCGCACAGATTGGTCAGTTCAGCGGGCAGAGTCTGTTCGATGTGTTCAACAGTCCGTGGACGCTCGACAGTCGCGCCGACCGCATGGGCATTCGCTTGTTGGGCAAGACGTTGCAGTATCAGGGCCGGCCAATGATTTCCGAAGGCATTCCGCTGGGCGCGGTGCAGGTGCCGCCGGATGGGCAGCCGATTGTCTTGCTCAATGATCGGCAGACGATTGGTGGCTATCCACGTTTGGGAGCGTTGACGCCGATGGCGCTGGCGCGACTGGCGCAGTGTCTGCCGGGGGCGCAGGTGCGGTTGAGGCCGGTGGTGCAGGAAGTGGCGCACCGGGAGCATGTCGAGTATTTGCGGCGCTTTCGAAATAGCTGAGAGCTTCGGGGGGCCCCCCCCCCCCCCCCCCCCCACCCCACCAAAAA
>NZ_JANLOG010000129.1:0-22128 GCF_025466205.1 Pseudomonas sp. 13B_3.2_Bac1 | reverse complement strand
TGGTATCTGGCGTCTGGAATTTATTTGCTCTTCTTCGGAATCCGCACCACGCGGGTATCGGAATAGATGTCGTGCCAAGTGCGCTTCTGCTTGTCGTACAGCGACCAGAAGAATCCAAGCCCTGCGCACAGCCACGAAGCGATCGACACCATAAACCGCAGCAGCGCCTGCCACAGGCTGATCGCGCTGCCATCGGCGTTCTGCACACGTATGCCCCACACCTGCATGCCCAGTGTCTGTCCGCCGTGAGTCCAGAACTTGGCGAAGAACGCAAACAGTACCAACAGCAGCACCGTGGAATACAGCGGATCGCCATCCATTTTCCCGGCGTCGGTCAGTACGCGCAGGCGTTCTTCACCGATGATCGCTGCCTGGATCAACTTGTAAACGAAGCCGGTAACGATCAGCAGGGCGGTGCACAGCAGGAAGTCATAGAACATGGCTGCCAAGCGGCGGCCGAGGCCAACAGCAGGAAAGTCGCCCTGGGGAGTGAGCAGGTTTTTCGACATGGCAGCCTCTGGACGCAAAATGAAGCGCCATTTTACGGATTCGCGCGCACAAAAAAGCCCCTGATATCAATATCAGGGGCTTTTTCGTTACAGAAGATCAGCCTTCTGCTTGTACTTCATCAGCCTGCATGCCTTTCTGGCCTTGCACAGCAACGAAGGTCACTTTCTGGCCTTCTTTCAGGCTCTTGAAGCCGTTGCCCTGAATGGCGCGGAAATGCACGAACAGATCCGGACCGCTTTCTGGAGTGATAAAACCAAAACCTTTCTCGTCGTTAAACCACTTGACGGTACCGCTCTGACGTGTCGACATTTCTTATATCCTTTGACGCATAAATTGATGACAGTCTCTTTCTCATGAAAGAGTACTGGGGCTGGTTGCAGGAGAGTAAGAAGACGTCGAGCGGGATGTAGCTAACTTTGTAGGCTACTGCCCAGGTCACGATTCCAAGCTGACCCATGCAAACACAGTGAACAAACTCTACGCCAACTACGGGAGAAAAAACAAGCCCCGCGAAGGCCCCGGTTTACCTGCCCCTGCAGGCAGTTAATCAATCCACTAGTGCAGGCTTAGACGATTAGCTTGTTCAATTGTTTTCGAACGTTATAAGCAAAGTTCATATTCGAATCGGATGTTAGAAAATGCACTTTTTTGTGGCGATTGCGTTACACATTAGTGCACGCATAACGCAATCGCGTTACTTATAGAAACAGTCAATCAACCACGATAGTAGCGTTGTGGAACAAATGGCATTTTGCTTACAAGCATTTGCACCTTTTTCCCACGAACGATGGCCCAGACGGGTGTGTCGAGAGTGACATAAGCGCTGTCGAGGTAACCCATCGCCAACGGGCCACCCAGGGTCGGACCGAAGCCGCCGCTGCACACACCGCCGATGATTTCGCCAGCTTCGTTGACGATTTCTGCGCCCTCACGCACTGGGGTACGTTCCTGCGGCAGCAGGCCGACGCGTTTGCGCGCAACGCCGTTCTGCTGTTGGGCAAATACCTGCTCCGCACCCGGGAAACCACCGGCGCGTGCGCCATCGGCACGGCGTGGCTTGGAGATCGCCCACCACAGGCTGGCTTCGATCGGGGTGGTGTCGGTATTCATGTCGTGGCCGTACAGGCACAGGCCGGCTTCCAGGCGCAGCGAGTCGCGGGCGCCGAGGCCGATGGCCTGGACTTCCGGTTCAGCCAGCAGGGCGCGGGCGAGTTTTTCCGCATCGGCGGCGGGCACCGAGATTTCGAAACCGTCTTCACCGGTGTAACCCGAGCGGCTGACGAAGCAATCCACGCCCAGCAATTGCACGCGGTTGAACTGCATGAAAGTCATCTTCGCCACCTCTGGCGCAAGACGCGCCAGCACGGTGACCGCCGCCGGACCTTGCAGGGCGAGCAGGGCGCGGGCTTCGAACAGCTCCGTAATGGTGCACTGGTCGCCGATGTGTTGTTGCAAATGCGCGAGATCCTGATCCTTGCACGCGGCGTTGACCACCAGGAACAGCTCGTCGTTGCCCAGATTGGCGACCATCAGATCATCGAGAATGCCGCCGCTCTCATTGGTGAACATCGCATAGCGCTGCATGCCCACCGGCAGGTCGATGATGTCCACCGGTACCAGGCTTTCCAGGGCCTTGGCGGCATTGGCGCCGGTCAGGCGGATCTGGCCCATGTGCGAGACATCGAACAGCCCGGCCTGCTCGCGGGTGTGCTGGTGTTCTTTCATCACGCCCAGCGGGTATTGCACCGGCATGTCGTAGCCGGCGAACGGCACCATGCGGGCGCCGAGTTCGAGGTGCAGAGCGTGCAGCGGGGTTTTCGACAGTTGTTCGGTGGACATGCGTGGCTCCTTGAAAGTTTGAGTTTGGGGGCATGGGGCTAGATTTAGATCAAGATCAAAAGCCCCTCACCCCAGCCCTCTCCCGGAGGGAGAGGGGGCTAAGTGCGGTCCTCTACCACAGGGAGAGGACATAAATCAGCATTCGATGATGTTGACTGCCAGACCGCCGCGGGCGGTCTCTTTGTATTTGCTTTTCATGTCGGCGCCGGTCTGGCGCATGGTGCGGATGACTTTGTCGAGCGAGACGAAGTGTTGTCCGTCGCCGCGCATGGCCATGCGCACCGCGTTGATCGCTTTCACCGAGCCCATGGCGTTGCGCTCGATGCACGGCACCTGCACCAGCCCGCCAATCGGGTCGCAGGTCAGGCCGAGGTTGTGTTCCATGCCGATTTCCGCGGCGTTTTCGACTTGCTGCACGCTGCCGCCGAGTACTTCGCACAACGCGCCGGCCGCCATCGAGCAGGCCACGCCGACCTCGCCCTGACAGCCGACTTCGGCGCCGGAGATCGAGGCGTTTTCCTTGTACAGAATGCCGATGGCGGCGGCGGTCAGCAGAAAGCGCACCACGCCGTCATCGTTCGCCCCCGGGATAAACCGCATGTAGTAATGCAGCACCGCCGGAATAATCCCCGCCGCACCGTTGGTGGGTGCGGTGACTACGCGGCCACCGTTGGCGTTTTCTTCGTTGACGGCGAGGGCGTACAGGTTGACCCAGTCGAGCACGGACAGCGGATCGCGCAGCGCCGATTCCGGGTTTTTGCACAGTTGCCGGTGCAATGCCGCCGCCCGGCGTTTGACCTTCAGCCCGCCCGGCAGAATGCCTTCGTTGCGACAGCCAGCGGCGACGCAGTCCTGCATCACTTGCCAGATTTTCAGCAGACCGGCGCGTGTCTCGGCTTCCGGGCGCCAGGCGCTTTCGTTGGTCAGCATCACCTGGCTGATCGACAGCCCGTAGGTGGCGCAATGACCGAGCAAATCCTTGGCACTTTTGAACGGGAAGGTCAGCGGCGTGGCGTCTTCTACGATGCGGTCGGCCCCGGCCGCGTCTTCATCGACCACAAAACCACCGCCCACCGAGTAGTACTCGCGGCTGCGGATCTGAATACCGGCCGCATCGAAGGCACGAAAGATCATGCCGTTGGGGTGATAGGCCAGCGGCTTGCGAATCATCGCCAGGTGTTCTTTCTCGTTGAACGTGATGCTGTGTTCGCCGAGCAGATTCAGCCTGCCATTGCCGCGAATTTCCTGCAGACGCGCGGCGACGGTTTCGGTATCGACGGTGTCCGGGTGTTCGCCCTCAAGGCCAAGCAGCACGGCTTTGTCGCTGCCGTGACCCTTGCCGGTGGCGCCAAGCGAACCGTACAGCTCGACTTTGACGGAGGTCGTTGCCGACAACAGGTCGTCGCGGCGCAGGCCTTCGGCGAAGCGCGCAGCGGCGCGCATCGGGCCGACGGTGTGGGAGCTGGAAGGGCCGATGCCAATCTTGAACAGGTCGAACACGCTTAACGACATGAGTGGTTCTCCGGTTTCTTGTTATAGGAATTGGCGCAAGCTCGAGGCTGGACACAAATCCCCTGTGGGAGCGGGCTCGCTCGCGAATGCGGTGTGTCAGGCAACATTGATGGCGATTGATACGCAGCATTCGCGAGCAAGCCCGCTCCCACCTTGGGATCTATGGCTTTGCTGAAATCGGGGCAGGTAAACCTGCCCCGCATCCCTTTAAGCGTAGCTTTCGATCGACGGGCAGGCGCAGACCAGGTTGCGGTCGCCGAACACGTTGTCGACGCGGCCGACCGGCGGCCAGTATTTGCCTTCGACCAACGACGCCACCGGATACACCGCTTGCTCGCGGCTGTACGGATGGGTCCACTCGCCGACCAGCTCCGCTGCGGTGTGCGGAGCGTTTTTCAGCGGGTTGTCGTCCTTGTCCAGCGTGCCGTTTTCCACCGCGCGGATTTCTTCGCGGATGCGGATCATGGCGTCGCAGAAGCGGTCCAGTTCTTCCTTGGATTCGCTTTCGGTCGGCTCGATCATCAGCGTGCCGGCCACCGGGAACGACATGGTCGGCGCATGGAAACCGAAGTCGATCAGGCGCTTGGCAACGTCATCGACGCTGATGCCGCTGCTGTCTTTCAGTGGGCGCAGGTCGAGGATGCATTCGTGCGCCACCAGACCGTTGCTGCCGGTGTACAGCACTGGGTAGTGCTCTTCGAGGCGACGGGAAATGTAGTTGGCATTGAGGATCGCCAGTTGCGAAGCACGCTTCAGACCGGCGCCGCCCATCATGCGAATGTACATCCAGGTGATCGGCAGAATGCTCGCGCTGCCGAACGGCGCTGCACAGACCGCGCCTTCCTTGCGTGCCATCTGGCCGTGACCCGGCAGGAACGGCGTGAGGTGCGACTTGACGCCAATCGGGCCGACGCCCGGGCCGCCACCGCCGTGCGGGATGCAGAAAGTCTTGTGCAGGTTCAGGTGCGAGACATCGCCGCCGAACTTGCCCGGCGCGCAGAGGCCGACCATCGCGTTCATGTTGGCGCCGTCGATGTACACCTGGCCGCCGTTGTCGTGAATGATTCCGCAGATTTCGCGGATACCTTCCTCGAACACGCCGTGGGTCGACGGGTAGGTGATCATCAGCGCCGCGAGGTGTTCGCGGTGCTCGATGGCTTTGGCGCGCAGGTCTTCGATGTCGACGTTGCCACGGGCATCGCACGCGGTCACCACCACGCGCATGCCAGCCATGTTGGCGGTGGCCGGGTTGGTACCGTGGGCCGACGACGGGATCAGGCAGATGTCGCGGCGCTCGTCGCCACGGCTCTGGTGGTAAGCGCGAATCGCCAAGAGGCCTGCGTATTCACCCTGCGAACCGGCGTTCGGTTGCAGCGAGATCGCGTCGTAACCGGTGGCGGCGCAGAGCATCGCTTCCAGTTCGTCGGTCAATTGCTGATAACCGGCGCTCTGTGCGGCTGGGGCGAACGGGTGCAGGGCACCGAATTCGGCCCAGGTCACCGGGATCATTTCGCTGGCGGCGTTGAGTTTCATGGTGCACGAGCCCAGCGGGATCATGGTGCGATCCAGTGCCAGGTCCTTGTCCGCCAGTTTGCGCAGGTAGCGCATCAGCTCGGTTTCCGAGTGATAACGGTTGAACACCGGGTGGCTGAGGATCGGCGACTGACGCACCAGCGCCGCCGGAATGGTGCTTTGCACCGAAGCGGCCAGTGCAGCAAAGTCCGGCAGGGCCTTGCCGTCGGCGAACAGGCTCCACAGTGTTTCGATGTCAGCCTGGGTGGTGGTTTCGTCCACCGACAGGCCCAGACGCTCGGCATCGATGACTCGCAGGTTGATCTGCGCGGCGTGTGCCTTGTCGTGCAGGGCGGCGGTGTGTGCACCGGTGGCGAGGGTCAGGGTGTCGAAGAAGCTTGTCTGCTCGACTTTCGCGCCCAGTGCGCTCAGGCCCTTGGCCAGAATCGCGGTCAGGTGATGCACGCGGTTGGCGATCTGGGTCAGACCTTTCGGGCCGTGGTACACGGCGTACATGCTGGCGATGTTGGCCAGCAGCACCTGCGCGGTGCAGATGTTCGAGGTGGCCTTCTCGCGGCGGATGTGTTGCTCGCGGGTCTGCATCGCCAGACGCAGCGCCGGCTTGCCGAAACGGTCAACCGACACGCCGACCAGACGGCCCGGCATGTCGCGCTTGAACGCATCCTTGGTGGAGAAGTAAGCCGCGTGCGGGCCACCGAAGCCCAGCGGCACGCCGAAGCGTTGCGCGGAACCGATGGCGACGTCGGCGCCGAACTCGCCCGGAGCGGTCAGCAGCGTCAGGGCCAGCAGATCGGCAGCCACGGCCACCAGCGCGTTGGCGGCGTGGAAGCGCTCGGTCAGTTCGCGGTAGTCGAATACATCACCGTTGCTCGCCGGGTATTGCAGCAGCGCGCCGAAGAACGGCGTGACGTCGCTCAGTTCACGCTCATCGCCGACCACCACGTCGATGCCCAGCGGCTCGGCACGGGTGCGCAGCACGTCGAGGGTTTGTGGGTGGCTGTGGATCGAGGCGAAGAACTGATGGCTGCCCTTGTTCTTGCTCAGGCGTTTGCAGAAGGTCATGGCTTCGGCAGCGGCGGTGGCTTCGTCGAGCAAGGAAGCGTTGGCGATCGGCAGGCCGGTGAGGTCGCTGATCAGGGTCTGGAAGTTCAGCAGCGCTTCGAGACGGCCCTGGGAAATTTCCGGCTGGTACGGGGTGTAAGCGGTGTACCAGGCCGGATTCTCCAACAGGTTGCGCAGGATCGGCGACGGCGTGTGGCAGTTGTAGTAGCCCTGGCCGATGTAGGTCTTGAACAGTTGGTTTTTGCCGGCGATGGATTTGATCATCGCCAGTGCATCGGCCTCGCTCAGGCCGTCGTCCAGGCCGAGCACGCTGGTGCCCTTGATGCTTTCCGGGATGACGCTGGCGCTCAGCGCTTCGAGCGAGTCGAAGCCGAGGCTGTTGAGCATGGCTTGCTCGTCACCGGCGCGCGGGCCGATGTGACGGGCGATGAATTCGTTGGCAGTGCCGAGGTTTACTTGGGTCATGTCGTTACTCCTCAGGCTTCGGCTTGGGCTTTGATCAGACGGTCGTAGGCGTCTTGATCGAGCAGTTTCCCTACAGCCGAGGCATCGCTTGGCTGGAAGCGGAAGAACCAGCCTTCGCCCAGCGGATCTTCGTTGACCAGTTCCGGGCTGCCGTCCAGTGCCGGGTTCACTTCCACAACTTCACCGTCGAGGGGCATGTACACGCCGCTGGCGGCTTTCACCGATTCCACGGTGGCGGCTTCGGCGCCTTTTTCGTAAGCCTGCAGCTCAGGCAGTTGCACGAACACCACGTCGCCCAGGGCGTTCTGCGCGAAAGCGGTGATGCCGACAGTAACGCTGCCGTCAGCTTCGGTGCGCAGCCATTCGTGATCTTCAGTAAAACGCAACTCGCTCATGGAAACTCCTAAGGGGGCCAGACTCGTCTGGTGGACGCGGTGGAAGGCTCGGGCAGGAAAGCCCTGATTTTATGAACGGTTACTTAGCAAGAACGCGGCCATCTTGGATTTATCTATATAAATCAGATGGTTATATGTTTTTAGAGGTGATCGGAATCGAATGGCTGTAGCGAAATCGCTACAGCTTGGAGCGGGGAAAAAAGCTGAAGCGGATCAAAGCCTTGCACGGCGGCGATTGGAAGAGGGTGTAGTGATATCGTTCCGCTGTAGCGCTTTCAGTACAGATGGAGGTCGTTTTTAACGCAGGAAATATAAATCCTGAACTGGAAACCCGCACTGTAGGAGCTGCCGAAGGCTGCGATCTTTTGATTCTGTTTTTCAAGATCAAGATCAAAAGATCGCAGCCTGCGGCAGCTCCTACAGGGGATTTGTGGTGGTTCAGGGTTTGTTGGGAATGCCGTATTTGCGCAGTCGATGGGCAATCGCCGTGTGCGAGGTTTGCAGGCGGCTGGCCAGTTGGCGGGTCGAGGGGTAGCTGACGTAGAGCTTTTCCAGCAGCGATTTTTCGAAGGATTCGACGGCTTGTTCAAGGCTGTCGACGTCGCTGTCGGTCTGCCGCGCCACCGAGGTACCGGCGATGTCGAGGTCGCCGATGTCGACCAGACTGCTTTCGCAGATCGCGGCGGCGCGGAAGATCACGTTCTGCAACTGCCGCACGTTGCCCGGCCAGCGGTTGCCGAGCAGCGCCGGATAGGTGCCGGGGGCGAGGCGGCAGACCGGGCGCTGAATCTGCGCGCAGGCCTGCTGCATGAAATAGCGCGCCAGCAGCAGGATGTCCTGACCGCGTTCACGCAGCGGCGGCACTTCGACGTTGAGCACGTTGAGGCGATAGAACAGGTCTTCGCGGAACAGGCCTTCGCTGACCATTTTTTCCAGGTTGCGGTGCGTGGCGCTGAGGATCCGCACGTTGACCTTCACCTCGCGATCACCGCCCACTCGACGGAAGCTACCGTCGTTCAAAAAGCGCAGCAGCTTGGCCTGCAAGTACGGCGACATCTCGCCGATCTCGTCGAGAAACACCGTGCCCTGGTTGGCCAGTTCCATCAGCCCCGGTTTGCCGCCACGTTGCGCGCCGGTAAAGGCGCCGGGGGCGTAGCCGAACAGTTCGCTCTCGGCGAGGTTTTCCGGCAGCGCCGCGCAGTTCAGGGCGAGGAACGGCGCACTGTGTCGTGCACTGATGGCGTGGCAGGCGCGGGCCACCAGTTCTTTACCGGTGCCGGTTTCGCCCTGGATCAACAGCGGTGCGTCGAGGGCTGCGACTCTTTGCGCGCGCGCCTTGAGGGTGCGGATCGCCGGGGATTCGCCGAGCAGTGCATCGAAGCCTTCGGCATGGTCATGGTGCAACGCCGAGAGCTGTTCGCCGATGCGGTTCGGCTGATACAGGGTCAGCAGCGCGCCGGCGTCGGTGATCGGTGTGGCGTCGAGCAGCAGGGTCTGGCCGTTGACGGTGATCTCGCGCAACGGCAGGCGGAAGCCTTGTTCGAGCAGGGTTTCCAGCAGACCGGGATCGTTGAACAGTTCCGAGACACTTTCCCCCGCTGGTTCACGCCCATACAGCGCGATCAGTGCCGGGTTGGCCAGCAGCACCTTGCCGGCGCTATCGAGGGCAAGTACCGGATCGGTCATCGCCGCGAGCAGCGCATCGAGCTGCAGGTGCCGACGCTGGCCGGGGAGGATGTCGACCACCGTCACCGCTTCTACACCGCGCACGCGAAACAACGCATCTTTCAATTCTTCGAGCACTTGCGGGCTCAAGGTCGGGGCGTCGATGTAGACGTTGGGCGGGATCATCTCCACCGCATCCAGATTGAGATTGCGTCCACCGAGGATAGCCAGGACTTCCTGGGTGATGCCGACGCGGTCGATGAAGCTGACGTGGATACGCATGGGGCGGTTCAGTGTTCTGGAGTGCGGAGGGTGGCAAGTATGCCTTGGGGCGGGGCAATGGTGAAATCTGCAACGATTGTCAGCGCTACACAGATACCTTGTGGGAGCGGGCTTGCTCGCGAAGGCGCCAGGTCAGACTGCATAAGTGGTGACTGACCCGGCGCCTTCGCGAGCAAGCCCGCTCCCACAGGGGAAATGTGCTGTGTTCGGGTTATTCGAGGTGTTCCGGTTTGACCGGATCCCCGGACTTCATATTCAGCTGCGCCCGTACATCTTCAAACATCAGATCGTAATGCTTGTGCTGCGAGCCGATGCTGCTGTGGGTCTTGGGAATGCCGTATTTCTCGACAATCCTGGTCACGTCCCTGGCGAAGTTGTAGGCCTGGTCCTTGGGCAGGAAGAAGGTCTCCTTCATGTCCTTGCCCTGGATGTTGCCGTGCAGGGTGAACTGCATCCCTTTGCCTTCGTTGGGATCGGTGAACACTTGGTAGTCGAGGCACAGGTCGTAACTGACATCGTCCTTGTTCAACGCGTGCCGCTCGATGTGCAAATGACCCGGTTCGAATATGGCCATGGGTTTCTCCTTTCAAGGCATGGGAGAAGGGCAGACCCTGGGCCTGCCCTCGGAGTTTCTAGTTATCGATAGCTGATGCCCGGCTTCGCCGTGCTGACGCGCGTACCAGCGGTGCCCTGGACGATCGCTTCGATGTCCGCGAGCGAACCGATGACCGCGACCTTGCCAGTATGGCGCGCGAATTCGCAGGCTGCCTGCACCTTCGGCCCCATGGAGCCGGCGGCGAAACCCAAGCGTTCCAGTTCGTCCGGGTGCGCTTCGGCGATGGCTTTCTGTGTCGGCTTGCCGTAGTCGATGAACGCCGCGTTGACGTCGGTGGCGATGACCAGCAAGTCGGCTTCCAGTTGCTCGGCGAGCAGCGACGAGCACAGGTCCTTGTCGATCACCGCCTCGATGCCCTTGAGGTTGCGGTGCTCGTCGTACATGGTCGGAATCCCGCCGCCGCCAGCGCAGATGACGATGCTGCCCTTGTCCAGCAGCCACTTGATCGGACGGATCTCGAAGATGCGTTTCGGCCGTGGACTGGCCACCACTCGACGGAATTTGTCGCCGTCGGCGGCAATCGCCCAGCCTTTCTCGGCGGCGAGTTTTTCCGCTTCGGCTTTCTCGTAGACCGGGCCGATCGGCTTGCTCGGGTTCTGGAAGGCCGGGTCCTTGGCGTCGACTTCAACCTGGGTCAGCAGGGTGGCGAACGGCACTTCGAAGTCCAGCAGGTTGCCCAGTTCCTGTTCGATGATGTAGCCGATCATGCCTTCGGTTTCGGCACCGAGCACGTCCAGCGGGTAGGGGGTGACGGAGGTGTAGGCCGCCGCTTGCAGCGACAGCAGGCCGACTTGCGGGCCATTACCGTGGGCGATGACCAGTTGGTTGCCGGGATGGATCTTGGCGATTTGCTCGGTGGCGATGCGGATGTTGGCGCGCTGGTTGTCAGCGGTCATCGGCTCGCCACGACGGAGCAGGGCGTTACCGCCCAGAGCTACGACGATACGCATGGTGCATGTCCTTCTAATCAGAGGAGAGGCAAACGACTCGGTCGTAATGCCAGAACCGCGGGCCTTTGTGGGAGGGGGCTTGCTCCCGAAGGCGGTGTGTCAGGCTCCTTTGATGTCGCCTGACACGGCCTCTTCGCGAGCAAGCCCGCTCCCACATTTGGATCCGGTTCCTTCAGTGAGTTTTTACAGATCAGCCAGGGTCGAGACCAGGATCGCCTTGATCGTGTGCATGCGGTTTTCCGCTTGCTCGAAGGCGATGCAGGCTGGCGACTCGAACACGTCGTCGGTCACTTCGATGCCGTTAGCCAGGTGCGGGTACTGCTCGGCGATCTGTTTGCCGACTTTGGTATCGCTGTTGTGGAACGCCGGCAGGCAATGCATGAACTTGGTGCGTGGGTTGCCGGTGGCTTTCATCAGCTCTTTGTTGACCTGGTACGGCAGCAGTTGCTGGATACGCTCGGCCCATGCCTCGACCGGTTCGCCCATCGACACCCAGACGTCGGTGTGGATGAAGTCGACGCCTTTGACCGCGGCTTTCGGGTCTTCGGTCAGGGTGATGCGCGCGCCGGATTCTTCCGCGTATTTCTTGCAGCGATCGACCAGATCGTCATGCGGCCACAGGGCTTTCGGCGCGCAGATGCGCACGTCCATGCCGAGCTTGGCGCCGACCAGCAGCAACGAGTTGCCCATGTTGTTGCGCGCATCGCCGAGGTAGGCGTAGCTGATTTCGTGGATGGGCTTGTCGGCGTGTTCACGCATGGTCAGCACGTCGGCGATCATTTGTGTTGGGTGATATTCATCGGTCAGGCCGTTGAACACCGGCACCCCGGCGAACTTCGACAGCTCTTCGACGATTTCCTGTTTGAAGCCACGGTATTCGATGGCGTCGTACATGCGACCCAGCACGCGGGCCGTGTCTTTCATGCTTTCCTTGTGACCGATCTGCGAGGAATTCGGGTCGATGTAGGTGACGTTGGCGCCCTGGTCGTAGGCCGCCACTTCGAATGCGCAACGGGTGCGGGTCGAGGTTTTTTCGAAGATCAGGGCGATGTTGTTGCCCTTCAGGTGTTGCTGCTCGGTGCCGGTGTATTTCGCGCGTTTCAGATCGCGGGACAGGTCGAGCAGGTAACGCAGCTCACGTGGGGTGTGGTGTTCCAGGCTGAGCAGGTTACGGTTGTGGATGTTAAAAGCCATGATGGATCTCCTTCGGTGTCGGTTATCCCCCTGGCCGCGCTTTGTAAGTCGCGGCCAGGGCTCAGAGGTTTAGTAATCGATTGGGTCACGCACGATCGGGCAGGTCATGCAGTGGCCGCCGCCACGGCCACGGCCGAGTTCGCCGGCGCTGATGGTGATGACCTCCACGCCTGCCTTGCGCAGCAGGGTGTTGGTGTAGGTGTTGCGGTCGTAGCCGATGACCACGCCCGGTTCCACGGCCACCACGTTGTTGCCGTCGTCCCATTGCTCGCGTTCGGCGGCGAAGCTGTTGCCGCCGGTTTCCACCACGCGCAGCTTCGGCAGGTTGAGGGCTTTGGCCACGGTGTCGAGGAAGTTGGTTTCTTCGCGGCGAATGTCGATGCCGCCCTGTTTGCTCTCGTCAGGCCGCAGGGTGAACGCGACGATCTGATTCACCACTTCCGGGAAAATCGTCACCAGGTCGCGGTCGCAGAAGCTGAACACGGTGTCCAGGTGCATCGCTGCGCGGGACTTCGGCAGGCCGGCGACGATGACTTTTTCCACCGCTTTGTTCTTGAACAGGTTCAGCGCCAGTTGGCCGATGGCCTGGCGAGAAGAGCGCTCGCCCATGCCGATCAACACCACGCCGTTGCCGATTGGCATCACGTCGCCGCCCTCAAGGGTCGAGCTGCCGTGATCCTTGTCCGGGTCGCCGTACCAGATCTCGAAGTCGGCGTTGGTGAACTGCGGGTGGAATTTGTAGATGGCGGTGGTCAGCAGGGTTTCCTGGCGACGTGCCGGCCAGTACATCGGGTTCAGCGTCACGCCACCGTAGATCCAGCAGGTGGTGTCGCGGGTGAACTGGGTGTTCGGCAGCGGCGGCAGGATGAAGCTGGAGTGGCCGAGGAAGTCGCGGAACATCTGGATGGTCTTGCCACCGAAGCTGTCCGGCAGATCCTCGGCGGACACGCCACCGATCAGGAATTCGGCAATGTGTCGTGGCTCAAGGCTTTTCAGCCAGGACTTCACTTCGCTGATCAGGCCCAGGCCTACCGAGTCGGCGGTGACCTTGCGATCGAGGATCCAGTCCAGCGCTTCGGGGTTGGCGACGATATCGGTCAGCAGGTTGTGCATTTCCAGCACGTCGATCCCGCGTTCACGCATCTTGGTCACGAAGTCGAAGTGGTCGCGCTTGGCCTGGGCGACCCACAGCACGTCGTCGAACAGCAGTTCATCGCAGTTGTTCGGGGTCAGGCGCTGGTGGGCCAGACCTGGGGAGCAAACCATGACTTTGCGCAGTTTGCCGGCTTCGGAATGGACGCCGTACTTAACTTTTTCCGTGGTCATTGCAGTGATCCTCCAGATTACAAATCAGTCAGGTGTTACAGGGTCAGGAAGCCGTCGTAGAGGCCGTAGGCTGCCACCAGGGCACCAATGACCACCGCGGCGAAAATCAGCTTCTCGACATTGGTGAAAACAGCTTGTTTGAGTTCGAGCTTGGCCTTGGCGAACAGAATTGCGCCGGGTGCGTAGAGCAGGGCCGAGAGCAGCAGATACTTGACCCCGCCGGCATACAGCAGCCACACCGCGTAGATCAGCGCGATGCCGCCGATGATCAGATCCTTGCGCCGCTCGGCTGCGAAGCCTTCGTAGGTTTCGCCGCGCACTGCCAGCAGCAGGGCATAGGCCGCCGACCACAGGTACGGCACCAGAATCATCGAGGTGGCGAGGTAGATCAGCGACAGGTAAGTGCTGGCCGAAAACAGGGTGATGATCAGGAAAATCTGCACCATCGCGTTGGTCAGCCACAGGGCGTTGACCGGTACGTGGTTGGCGTTCTCGCGGCGCAAAAACTCCGGCATGGTGTGGTCTTTGGCGGCGGCGAACATGATCTCTGCACACAGCAGCACCCACGACAGCAGCGCGCCCAGCAGCGAGATGATCAGGCCGACACTGATCAGCACCGCGCCCCAGTGACCGACCACGTGCTCAAGCACGGCGGCCATCGACGGGTTCTGCAGTTTGGCCAGTTCCGGCTGGGTCATGATGCCCAGCGACAGCACGTTGACCAGCACCAGGAACAGCAGCACGGTGATGAAACCGATGACGGTGGCCTTGCCGACGTCCGAGCGTTTTTCCGCCCGCGCCGAGAAGATGCTTGCGCCTTCGATGCCGATGAACACCCACACGGTGACCAGCATCATGTTGCGCACCTGGTTCATCACGCTGCCCAGATCCGGGTTTTTCACACCCCAGATGTCGGCGGTGAAGATGTCCAGTTTGAAGGCGAAGATCGCGATCAGGACGAACAGCAGCAGTGGCACGACCTTGGCGACCGTGGTCACCAGGTTGATGAACGCCGCCTCCTTGATCCCGCGCAGCACCAGAAAGTGCACGGCCCACAGCAGCACTGAAGCGCCGATGACCGCAGCCACCGTGTTGCCTTCACCAAATATCGGGAAAAAGTAGCCGAGGGTGCTGAACAGCAGAACGAAGTAACCGACGTTGCCCAGCCAGGCACTGATCCAGTAACCCCAGGCGGACGAGAAACCCATGTAGTCGCCGAATCCGGCCTTGGCGTAGGCGTAGACACCGCCGTCCAGGTCAGGCTTGCGATTGGCGAGGGTTTGAAAGACAAAAGCGAGGGTGAGCATGCCGACAGCGGTGATGGCCCAACCAATCAGTACCGCGCCGACGTCGGCGCTGGCGGCCATGTTTTGTGGCAAGGAGAATATCCCGCCACCGATCATTGAACCGACTACCAAGGCAACCAGTGCACCTAGTCGTAGTTTTCCGGGAGCTTCAGACATTGCATGACTCCATTGCAGGAGAGAAGAGTTCACAGCGTAGATCTGTTGTCTGTTCAATCAGCTGACATAGATCAGTGCATGGCCACATTCCATTGTTAATGAATGACTTATGAAACAACTGGAGGCATAACGCTATCGCCTGGAAAGCCCGTCCTAGAGGCTTTTGCCTGATGTGGTTGGGAATTGCTCTTATTACTTTCGAATTAACACGCTAGTTCTTTTTCAGCTTTTGGCAAATTTTCGCCATCTGTTTTCAGTACAGAATTGATTTATTAGGATTCGCGCACAAAACTGTCTTAGCGTGCTAGGCGTTAGCGTCAGTCGCTATATATAAATGGGTATTTCTCGGTATTACCTGATAAACGTCGTGTGGTATTAGGCGTTTAGTTAATAGTTGTTACAAATGAATTAAGGGAGACAAGAATGTCGCAACCGACGCAAAAGCTGCGACTGGGTGCGTTGATCGCCCTGGTGGTGGGTTCGATGATTGGTGGCGGGATTTTTTCCTTGCCGCAGAACATGGCCGCCCGCGCCGATGCCGGAGCGATCCTGATCGGCTGGGGCATCACCGCTATCGGCATGCTGACCCTGGCGTTCGTGTTCCAGACCCTGGCCAACCGTAAGCCCGAGCTGGATTCCGGGGTCTATGCCTACGCCAAGGCCGGGTTTGGCGATTACATGGGGTTTTCGTCGGCGTGGGGTTACTGGATCAGCGCCTGGCTGGGCAACGTCGGCTATTTCGTGTTGCTGTTCAGCACCCTCGGTTACTTCTTTCCGGTATTCGGCCAAGGCAATACGCCGGTTGCCATCGGCTGTGCGTCGGTGCTGTTGTGGGCCGTGCATTTTCTGGTGATGCGCGGGATCAAGGAGGCGGCGTTCATCAATCAGGTGACCACGGTCGCCAAGATCGTGCCGCTGATCATGTTCATCGTCATCGCGGCGGTGGCGTTCAAGGCCGATATCTTCACCCGCGACATCTGGGGCCGCAGCAACCCGAGCTTTGGCGGGGTGATGGATCAGGTGCGCAACATGATGCTGGTGACGGTGTTCGTGTTCATCGGCATCGAGGGCGCCAGCGTCTATTCGGCGCGGGCGGAGAAACGCACCGATGTCGGGCGCGCCACGGTGATCGGTTTCCTCGGGGTGCTGGCGCTGCTGGTATTGGTCAACGTGCTGTCGCTGGGGATCATGAGCCAGCCCGAATTGGCCAGGTTGCAAAACCCGTCGCTGGCGGCGGTGCTGGAACACATCGTCGGGCCGTGGGGCGCGCTGCTGATCAGCCTCGGTCTGGCGGTGTCGCTGCTCGGCGCATTGCTGTCATGGGCGCTGCTGTGCGCCGAAATCCTGTTCGCCACGGCCCGGGACAAGACCATGCCGGCGTTCCTGAAAAAGGAAAACGCCAACCATGTGCCGGTCAATGCGTTGTGGCTGACCAACGTGATGATTCAGCTATTCCTGCTGATCACACTGTTTTCCGCCGGCACCTACACCAGTCTGATCTACCTCGCTTCGTCGATGATTCTGGTGCCGTACCTGTGGTCGGCGGCGTATGCGGTGTTGCTCAGCGGGCGCGGCGAAACCTATGAACATGCCTCGGCCGAACGCACCAAGGACTTGCTGATTGGCGGCATCGCCCTGTGCTACGCGGTGTGGCTGTTGTATGCCGGCGGGGTGAAATACCTGCTGCTGTCGGCGCTGCTGTATGCACCGGGGGTGGTGCTGTTTGCCAAGGCCAAGCATGAGCAGGGCGAGCCGCTGTTCACTCATGTCGAGAAGGGCATTTTTACTTGTGTGGTGATTGGCGCGGGGCTGGCGGCCTATGGCTTGTACAGCGGATTGTTAGCGTTGTGAGGTTGAGGCTTGCGTATCAGCCGCCGTATGACTGGGAGGCTATGCTCGGTTTTCTTGCAGCGCGGGCGGTGGTCGGGATGGAGACCGTGGTTGATGGTGTGTATTCGCGCAGCATCGGTTTGAACCGTGTGCATGGCTCGGTTTCGGTTTGGCCTGGCACGGGCGATGCGCTGGAGGTCGAACTGGATTTTCCTGATCCGGCGCTGCTGCCGCAGATTGTTGCAAGGTTGCGCCGGCTGTTTGATCTGGACGCAGATCTGGCAGTGATGCAAGGGCATCTGGCGAAAGATCCATTGCTGGCACGATTGATCGCCAACCGCCCGGGGCTGCGGGTACCGGGGGCGTGGGACGGTCTGGAGCTGGCGTTTCGCGCGGTGCTCGGCCAGCAGATTACCGTGGTGGCTGCGATTCGCTTGGCGGGCAAACTTGTGGCGCAATATGGTGCGCCATTACGCTCGGCGCTGCCGGGTGTGAGTCATGTTTTCCCTCAGGCGAGTGTGTTGGCGACAGCAGATCTGGCGGCGCTGGGCATGCCGAAAAGTCGCGGGCGAACGTTGTCGGGCGTGGCGCAAGCGCTGCTCGATGATCCGCTGTTGTTCGCGCCGGGACGCGAGGACGGGGTGACGCGGCTGTTGGCGTTGCACGGGATTGGCGAGTGGACAGCGCAGTACATCGCACTGCGGCAGTTGCGCGATATGGATGGCTTTCCTCATGGCGATGTCGGGTTGCTGCGGGCGCTGGAAGTGCTGGAAGGTGTGCGGCCGACAGCGCGGGAATTGGCTGATCGTGCTGAAGTCTGGCGACCCTGTCGGGGGTATGCGGCGCAGGTGTTGTGGACGTCTTTGAGTCGGGCGGATTGAGCCTGAATCAGTGTTGTCGGTGCAGCCGTCTTCGCGAGCAAGCCCGCTCCCACAGGGGAACGCATTTCACCTGTGGGAGCGGGCTTGCTCGCGAAGGGGCCGGAATGGTCATCACCATTGCGGGCGATGTGAACCCAGTTCGGTGGCCGGCAAGGCCCACTGCAACGGCGTCCCGCTGATCTTCAGCGGTGCCAGCAAGCGGTGCGCCGGCCCCCACGGTGTCTGTTCCAGCGACAGGCTTTGATCCTGCTCATCTTCGGCGCGTAACGGATCGCTCGACCCCGGCCCCTGTTCGATCAACAGTTTGGCCGTACGCGCCAGCGAGAGGCGCGCAGAGCCACCCTGACCGGTCCTGAAACGTTCGGTCAAAAGTCGGATCGCACTCGCCGCCATCAAATACCCGGTGCCGTGATCCAGCGCCTGCACCGGCAACGGCGTCGGTTTGTCAGCCTGTTTCCAGCGCTGCCCGGCTTCGGCGATGCCGCTGCTCATCTGCACCAGGCTGTCGAAGCCGCGGCGGTTGTGCCACGGGCCGCTCCAGCCATAGGCGTTGAGGCTGACGTCGATCAGCCCCGGCGCCAGTTGTCGGCGGCGTTCGGCGCCGAAGCCGAGATGTTCCAGGGCATCGGCGCGGTAGCCGTGCAGGAGGATGTCGGCGTCCTTCAACAGGTTTTCGAACAATGCACGATCGGCCGGTTGCTGCAGATCCAGGCGCGCACAACGTTTGCCCAGGGTCATGTCGGGAATGACGCCCGGCTCGTTCCAGCTCGGCGGATCGATGCGCAGCACATTGGCACCGAGGCCGGCGAGAAAACGGCTCGCGGTGGGGCCAGCGAGCACGCGGGTCAGGTCCAGCACTTTGAGCCCGGCCAATGGCTGCGCGATTGAGCCTGCCCAGGGTTGCGCGATCTGTTGGTGATCGGCACTGAAGTGCACCAGCGGCTCGGCATTTACTGCCAGTCCCTGCGGGTGTTGCTGCCACCGCGCCCAACTGCGCATTTCGGCGGCGCAGCCCTTGGCGTCGACTATCGCTTGCTCCAGATCGGCGCCGCTCCATTGCGCGACTTTTGCCGCCATCGCTGCACGATCGGCGCAGGCACCGAGCACGCTTTCGGCTGCGGCGCGGTGATGCGGGGCGTTGGTGTGCAGGCGGATCCAGCCGTCGCGGGTCGCGTAGTCGCCGGCGATCGGGTCCCACAGCGGCGGTAAATCCCAGCCCATGGGGCGGATGGAAGAAGCGAACCAGAACGAGGCCAGACGCCGGTCTACTTCCACGGCGGGAAAGTGCCCGGTCTGTTGCCGGAGCAGTTCGCTGACGGCCTGACCGGCAGCGGCGATGCTCGCGCAGGCCAGATCGGTGACGGCGAACGCCGAGGGCAGGGCGCCACGGTCAGTGTACGGAATCGGCGTGTGGGGCAAGCCGAGTGCGGCTTGAATGGACGTGAGTAAATCAGTCATCGAAGGCCCTCCGGGAGAGAGGGCGATGATAGTGCAAAAAAATGTCGGGGCAGATGAAAACGCCAGCGGGTGAATACTTACCCTGTGGGAGCGAGCTTGCTCGCGAAGAGGTCATCACATTCAGCATCATCATTGAATGGTAGACCGCATTCGCGAGCAAGCTCGCTCCCACAGGGCTCAACGGTGTGGCGTTAAACGCGGAACTGATCCATCAATTTCATCTGTTGACTGGCCAGCGCATTCAACTGACTGCTGATCGCCGCCGACTCAGTCGCCTGCTCGGTCAGGGTTTCAGTCACGGTACGAATCGCCGAGACGTTGCGGTTGACCTCTTCGGCCACGGCGCTCTGCTGCTCGGCGGCGCTGGCGATCTGCAGGTTCATGTCGCTGATCACCGTCACCGCATCGCTGATCTTGCCCAGTGCGTCCACCGCCTGCCGGATCTGCCCGGCGTTGTTGTGCGCCTGGGTCTGGCTCGAATGCATGGTCGCGACCACGCCACGGGTGCCGGTCTGGATGCGTTCGATGACGATGCGGATTTCTTCCACCGAATCCTGAGTGCGCTTGGCGAGGTTGCGCACTTCATCGGCCACCACCGCGAAACCACGACCGCTTTCCCCGGCGCGGGCGGCTTCGATGGCGGCGTTGAGCGCCAGCAGGTTGGTCTGTTCGGCGATGCTGCGGATGACTTCCAGCACCGAACCGATCTGCTCGCTGTTGACCGCCAGTGCTTCGACTTCGGTCACCGCTTTGCTGACTTCATCGGCCAGTTGATTGATGTCGCGGGTGCTGCGCTCGATGATCGACATGCCGTCCTTGGCCGACTGATCGGCACCCTTGGCGGCGTTGGCCGCGTTCGACGCGCTGTTGGCGACGTCATGCGCGGTGGCGCTCATTTCGTTGGACGCGGTGGCGACCTGATCGATTTCGCGGAACTGCACCTGCATGCCTTCGCTGGTCTGACGGGCGATTTCCGAGGACTGATCAGCAGTGCCACGCGCTTCGGTGATGCTCTGTTTGATCTGGGCGATGGTCGGTTGCAGCTTGTCGAGGAAGCGGTTGAACCAGTTCACCAGTTCGCCCAGTTCATCCTTCTTGCTGTAGTTAAGGCGCTGGGTCAGGTCGCCTTCACCGCTGGCGATGTTCTTCAGCATTTCAGCAACGCTGTTGATCGGCCGGGTCACGCCCGACGCGGTGAGCCAGATCAGCAGCAGGCCAATCAGACCAGCGACTACCGCCACCAGCAACGCGGTGATCACCCCGGTTTTCTGCGCATCGTCGAGCACCGCTTGCAGCTTGACCGAATCGGCCAGCAGCACCTGTTTCGGCAGGTCGATGACCACGCCCCAGGCCCGCGAGTTACCAATCGGATCGACCGGGTACACGGCGCGAATCAGGTCGCCCTGTTCGAGAATTTTCGGCGTGCCGCTGCTGACCAGTTGCAGGACATCCTTGCCTTCGGCACCGAGCGTTTCGCTGATTTGTTTGCCAACTTTCTTCGCATCGGAACTGTCCGCACCGAGCACGCCGCTGCCGGAGACGATCAGCATGTGCCCGGCGCCGTTGAACAGGTCGCGCTGCGAGTCGAGCGCCGCCGCTTGCAGGGCGTCGAGGGCGATGTCGACGCCGACCACGCCGATGGCCTTGCCGTCGACGATCAACGGCACGGAAATGGTGGTCATCAACATTTCCTTGTTGCCCACGGTGTCGGCATACGGGTCGAGCAGGCAGGTGCGCTTGTTATCGCGAGGGCAGGTGTACCAACTGTTGTACGGCGTGCCGCTGACGCTGAGGGTGGTCTTGGTCATGTCTTCTTCGACCATGATCGTGTTCAGCGCCGAGCCGGCGGCGCGGCTCCAGTAGGTCGCAAAACGCCCGGCTTCGTTGGACTGGCGCGCCGCATCGTTGACGAATTCGCTGTCCTTGCCATCGAGGCCGTTGGGTTCGAAGGCGAGCCAGATGCCGAGCACCTTGTCGTTGCGCTCGAACGCAGTTTTCAGGCTCTGATTCAACTCTTCACGCAGGGCCCCGGCCTCCAGCGAACGCTTGGCGGCCATCACGCGCATGTCCTTGATCTGGTCGGCCAGGGCGGTGATCACCGTCAGGCTTTCGCCAAAGGTCTTCTGCACTCGCACCGCCTGCTCGGCCGCCTTGGCCTGCAACAGGTTCTGCACACTCGCGGTGAGCATCTTGCTGCTGGAGTCGCTGACCACTTCGTCGTTCTGGTTGGTCTGGTAAATGTTTATGCCGACGATCAGCGCGACCACACCGAGCAGGCACAGGCCGGAGAGCAGGACGATTTTCAGGCGAATGGAGAGAGAGTCGAACATGGGGCGATCTCGTGAATGAATGAGCAGGTGGCCACGGGATGAACTACCCGGTTCGCCAAATCCATTCAGCGCCATGCATTGCTCATCGGCGCGCAGCGAGGGCGCATGAGGCGCTTGCCGACGAACGGTCAGCGCTAAACGTTTGCGCAGGGGATTGTGCTGAAAAGGCGATTAATTACAGGGAAGTTTCAGCCTGATGAACGCCGGAGTGCTTGTGTTGTGATGAGGCTGTTGTGGCGAGGGAGCTTGCTCCCGCTGGAGTGCGCAGCGCTCCCCAGCATGCTTACCGACTCACCGCATGCGGAGGTGTTGCGACGGCTTCGCCGCCGAGCGGGAGCAAGCTCCCTCGCCACAGGGGATCTGTGAGTCAGGAAGAGGGGAGGGCTTCCGGGCGTGACCAGATCCACAGATTGCCCAGACTCATCCCGGCAATCGCCAGATACACCGGCCAGCCGTGATCGAGCATCACCAGCATCAGCGTCGCGCACAGCAGCATGCTGACGGTGGCGCTGACCTTGGCCTTGCGCGCGATGATCTTGCCGTTGCGCCAGTTGCTCAGGATCGGCCCGAACAGCCGATGGTTTTCCAGCCATGCACTCAGGCGCGGCGAGCTGCGAGTCGCGGCCCAGGCGGCGAGCAGGATGAACTCGGTGGTCGGCAGGCCAGGCACGACGATGGCGATCAGGCCAATGCCGAGGCTGACGTAGGCCAGCAGGCCGAACAGCAGGCGGGCGAGTTTTGACGAGGCGGGTTGCGGCATGGGCTCGGGATTGCTGTGAGGCGAAACGGGGGATTCTACAGGCTAGCGCTGTTCCCA
>NZ_JANLOG010000048.1:0-23185 GCF_025466205.1 Pseudomonas sp. 13B_3.2_Bac1 | reverse complement strand
ACCCGCTACCACCTGCTGGGCGGACCTGCAACTGTCAGACCTGACAGTTGTGCCGGTGACGCTGGAAGCTTTTAATCGAACCTCGTCCGATCATTAATCTTCAGAGTTTTTACGCTTTTCTATCGTGCGATGAGCTGACGACCTGCTTTTTCTGCAATTGCACGAGGTCGAAAAAATGACTAGTCAAAAAACCTACGGCGGGATGCTCGATACCGATTTCGGCGACAGCGGGATTGTGACGATAGTCAACGGAAATCCGGACTACGGAACTATCCATATCAAACAACTGCTGGCAAAGGATTCCTGGATCTATTTCGGCGGGCATTCCTCCAAAGGAAATTCCAGCTACTTCACCCTGGGCCGTCTGGATCTAAATGGCGATCCTGATCTTGATTATGGCGAGAACGGTTTATTCCAACACCCGCTTCCCGAGTTTGCCGGCCTTTCCTCGTTTGCTTTGCAAGATGGCAGGATTATCGTTCACGCCACATCTACATCGTCTATTTCTACCAATTTTTCTTATTTTTACCGATTGGAAGAAAATGGATCACTGGATAAAAGGTTTGGCGAAGATGGCCAAGTCTGTCTGGAACTCGGTTCGCTTTCCTCGCAACCAATTGAAGTTCTGGAAAGCTCTGCCGCTGACCAGACGGGTATGGTGATCTTGCGTGACGGCAAGATTCTCACTATTCATTACTATGGATGGATCATACGCCTGACGCCAGAGGGAGCTCCGGACAAAACATTCTCCCCTACAGGCTTTATCCATATCAAAAACCCTCATAATCCAACGAGTCTGTTGCAGAGCTTGCTGGTTGACGATAAGCAAGAGAAATATGTGGTTGGAGGCTTGACGCTCGCTGCATCAACTCACCATGCCATGCTTGCCTGTTTGCACAAGAATGGCGAGCCCGATAATTCGTTTGGCAAGTTGCAAAACGGTTTTGTGGTGTTCGATGTGCGGGATTCAACTTTCGAACAACTTGTCCGACAGAACAATGGACGGATTCTCGGCGTTGGTAAAGCGGGCGCATTTCCAGATATTAAAGCGTTGCTGATCAGCTCCGAGCCCAATGGTGAACCGAACATTCAATTCCATCAGGGTCGACCGTTGCTGACGGCCCTGGCCAAGGAAACACAGTGGGAGGCCGGCGCATTTCAAGAGGACGGCCGGTCTGTCGTCGTGGGGTCGACAGGCACTTTCATGCCCATGACTCACCAGCTTGTCGTAGCCCGCTTTAACGGCAACGGGACACTGGATGCCGACTTTGCCAATGGAGAGGGTTACGTCAAACAAACTCTACCAACCGATGGAAAAGGAAGGTATATCGCGAGAATTGCCTTGCAACCCGTTGATGGAAAAATCCTCGTGAGTGCCATTCCCTTAGTCCCCAACAACGAGAATCCTGGAAATCCAGTGATCTTGCGGTACTTGCCTGACTGAAGGGCGATGCCCTGAGTAATTCCGGTAAACATTGTTGCTCCTCATCTCAAGGAAATGGCCATGACTTCCCAACAGTCGAGTTCCTCACTTATGTCCGGCAAGCTTGATCCTGAATTTGGTAAAGACGGATTCAAGTATCTGACTTCACCGCTTCCTGACTATCCGAAATACCATTCAACCGTGGTCGCGGTCGGGCCTGATGACATGATTTACGTCGCTGGCGAGGCGTACGGCGACCATGGCGCGTTCTACACGGTCACCCGTCTTGATCAGCGTGGCGCTATCGACGAGAGCTTCGGCAACAACGGGTTTTTCTATAGCCAAACTATTGGCACTCATCGAGCCGACCTTCTCGCTGAGCAAATTGCTTTCTCAGAAGGAAAAATCCTGGTGAGCGGAGAAATGGGTTACTACAACGAAGGTCCGAGATACGACAAAACCATCATCCGTCTTAATTTGAACGGCACCATTGATGAGACATTTGGCGAAAAAGGAGCGTTCATTTTCTATACCCCTGACGTCAGTGAGGACTCATCAAACAAAGACGCTTACAATGAAAAACGTCAGAAAATCGCCGACTCGAGATTACTCAAACATACCCAATCGAATACAACTACACCTTCCACTTCCAATTCAATAATGCTTGCCGATGGACGTCTTTTGTTACTCCATGAGTCTGGCTCTTTCTTCAAAGGCTGCAGCTTTATAATCCGAGTCACCCAAGATGGAAAACTTGACACAACATTTAATAAAACCGGCTTTATCAAAGTCGCTCATGACAAGTTTAATTTTACTGTGCTTAGAAGTCTCACGATCACCAGTACAGGCGACTACATTAGTGCCGGCGTCGTCAGGCACGAGTACGGGGGCATCCCTGAAGCCATTATTCTGGTA
Source organism: Pseudomonas sp. 13B_3.2_Bac1 (assembly GCF_025466205.1). Lineage (NCBI taxonomy): Bacteria > Pseudomonadati > Pseudomonadota > Gammaproteobacteria > Pseudomonadales > Pseudomonadaceae > Pseudomonas > Pseudomonas sp. 13B_3.2_Bac1. The sequence continues at coordinate 20,847 of NZ_JANLOG010000048.1, read as the reverse complement.
AAACACGATAAAGAGGGGCAACTGATCACTGACTTTCAAACGGACGGATTCAAGTTAATAAAACCCAGCAATACAACCAGCTACTTCACTCTTTCAAGCACGACAAATCAAACCAACAATCGCATCCTCTGTCTGGGTGCGAAAGTTGAAAGAGGCTCGACCAGCCATGAGGGTTTATTAATCAGCCTCGAAGAAAATGGCCACACCAATATTCAATTCAACGGCGGAGAACCCGTTTTTTTCCGGATCAATTCAAAAGACACTTACTTCTCCAAAGCGGACTTTCTTTCTAGTGGAAAGTTTCTGGTTACAGGAATTACAAAAAAAGGCAGCCTGAACCATTATGCGGTTACTCGCTTTTTAGCCAACGGCGCTCACGATAAAGAATATGGCAATGGGGGCTGGTTTGAATACAGAGAAACAATAGTTCCTGCCTACGACAGTACAGTTATTTCTCATGAAAAAATCATAATGTCGTCATTCCCCGATGATGGTGATTTAGGCAGACGTCCTATTGCACGCGGATTAATGTCTTGACTCATCAAAGCCCTGGCATGTGAATGCCGGGGCTTTTTGCATTCTGATCCTGAAGATGTGTTGGCTGATCCAATGCTATCGCGAGCAGGCTCACTCCTACATTTGAAATGCGTTCCCCTGTAGGAGTGAGCCTGCTCGCGATGAGGACGGTACAGCCACCCGAAGATCTCAATGGCGTTTGATAAACCCGGTCAACGCCGCCAATGCCTCCGGCGAGCGCAAGCGTTGGGTGAACAACACGCCCTCCTCTTCGATCACTTTACGGATCAACTCGCGCTCCGGCGCTTTGAGCAATTGCTTGCTGATGCGCACCGCCTCTGCGGGCAGCTCATCGAAGCGCAAGGCCATTTCCCGCGCCTTGCTCAATGCCGCTTCGCCGCTGCCCAATGCCTCGGTGGCAATGCCCCACTGCGCCGCCTGTTCACCGCTGAAACCCTCGCCGAGCAGCAACAGCTCTGCCGCTTTGGCATGCCCGAGCAACCGCGGCAGGATCAGGCTGGAGCCGAACTCCGGGCACAGCCCCAGATTGACGAACGGCATACGCAGCCGTGCATCGCGGCTGACATAAACCAGATCGCAATGCAGCAACAACGTGGTGCCAATCCCCACGGCTGCCCCAGCCACAGCGGCGATCACCGGTTTGCGGCATTCGAGCAGGTTGAGCATGAAGTGGAACACCGGGCTGTCGAGGTCGCTCGGCGGTTGCTGGATGAAGTCGGCGATGTCGTTGCCGGCGGTGAAGCACTCGGCGCTGCCGGTGATCAGCACGGCGTTGATTTCAGGGTCATTGTCGGCCTGCCTCAAGGCCTCGGCGAGGCGACTGTACATCGCGCGGGTCAGGGCGTTTTTCTTGTCCGGGCGGTTGAGGCGCAGGGTGAGCAAACCGCGTTCGCGTTCCAGCAGGATGGCTTCGGTCATCAGCGTTACTCAACATTAAAAAGGCTGACAGAGTTCTTTTGTGGTGAGGCAAAACTTCTGTGGTGAGGCCTTGCCCCAGGAATCTTCGAACCTATGAAAGTCAGCGCTCAACCGCGGGCCAGAAACACATCCGCCAGCAGTTGATTGCGCGGCAGTCCGGCCAGGTACAGACGTTTGGCAAAGGCGTCGACACTGGCGCTTGAGCCGCAGACTAAGGCCAGGGTCTGCCGGGAAACAAGGCGCAGTTGCGCCAAAGCGGCGGCTGAGTCGGCCGCCGTCCACAGCTCGACGCTAAGGTTTTCGCGCTGTGCGGCAAGCGCCGCCAGTGGTTTGGCCAGATAGTGCTCGCGCTCGTCATGGGCCAGGTGAATGACACGGATGGCGCCTTGGTGATCCTGACGCAAGGCTTCGCGCAGCACGCCGAACAATGGCCCCAGCCCGGTGCCGGCCGCCAGCAACCACAAGGGTCGGGTGTGCCAGTCCGGGTCGTAATGCAGCGCGCCGCCGCGCAGTTCACCGAGGCGGATCGGATCGCCGATCTGCAGGCGCCGCGCCGCATCGCTGAATTCGCCGGGCTGGCGACAGTCGAGGTGAAATTCGAGAAAGCGCTCTTCCTGCGGCAGGCTCGCCAGCGAATAGGGCCTGGCGATGTGGTTGATCCACAGCACCAGATGCTGCCCGGCGGCATAGCGCAGCGGACGTTGCGGGGTCAGGCGCAAGCGCAGGACGTTGTCGCTGAGCCAGTCCAGCGCCTCGACCACCGCCGGGCGCCCGTCGCTGATCGGGTCGAAGGTGTGCACCTGCAAGTCTTCCGTGACCTGACACTGACAGGCCAGCCGCCAGCCCTCCTGACGCTGTTCGGCGCTCAGGGCATCCGGGCGGCTGTCGGCGGGCAAGCCGTTCACGCACTGCACCAGGCAGGCATGGCAACTGCCGGCGCGGCAGCTGTAAGGCACCGCGACGCCGTTCTGGTTAAGGGCGTCGAGCAGATTGCTGCCCGCCGCCACCGACCATTGCCGGTCACCGACCCGAAGTTCAGGCATCTACGTTCTCCCACGCCGCCGCACAGCGATTGCGCCCGTCGCGCTTGGCCCGGTACAGCGCCTGATCGGCGCGCTGCAAGGCGTCGTCCAGATCATCGCCCAGTTCCAGCAGAGTCATACCCGCCGACAGGCTGAGGTTGCGCACGTTCAGGCCCACCAGTTCAACGTCGGTAAAAGCAATGCGCAGGCGTTCACAACAGGCCGTCAGGCGTTCGGCATCGCAGTCGGGCAGCAACACCACGAACTCCTCGCCACCGTAACGCGCCAGCACGTCGCCGTCACGCAGGCAGGCACCCGCCACGCCGGCGAACGCCTGCAACACTTGGTCGCCGGCGGCATGGCCGTGCAGATCGTTGATGCGCTTGAAGTGATCGAGGTCGATCAGCGCCAGACCATGCACCACGCCCGGCTCCATCTCATCCAGTTCACGTGAGGCCAGGCGCAGAAAATGCCGACGATTGAACAGTCCGGTCAGCTCGTCGGTGGCCACCAGGTCTTCGAGCTGGCGCATCATCCCGCGCAGGGTGTCTTGGTGCGCCTGCAAGGCAAACCGGCGCTGGCGCATGCGTTGCCGTGAAACCTGAACGAAGCGTGCGTAAATCACCAGCCACGCCAGCACCATCGCCAGAATGCACACCTGCAACGCCGCCAGCGCCGGATCCGGCAGACGGAAGTGATAGCCATCCCAAAGGGTGATTGCACAAAAACTGAAGAACACCAGCAGCGCACAGCGAATGAACGCGCGCCGGGATAAATGGAACAGACCGAACAGCAGGATCAGCACGTAGAACACCAGAAACGCGCCGCGTGCTTCATCCAGGTGAGCGATCAGCCAGGTCTGCCAGCCGAGCCCGAGCAACACTTGCGCTTCGGTCATGCTGGGGTCGGAAAAACGCAGGTTGCGCCCGGACCAGAACAGCGCAAACAGCGTGGCCTGGCAGATGACCACCAACGCGCTGCCGATGGCCACGCTGTTCAACGATTGCGGGTAATGCCCGGTAAAAAACGCCAGCCACAGCAGCAGCAAAGCCAATCCGTAAGTGGCGGCCGCAAGGGCAAAGCGCTTGAGCAAAAGGCGTTGAATGGCGTTATGGGTCAATCGTTGACTCACCGTGCGATAGGAGGCTGACCGAGTGTCCTACTCTACAGACCGGATGCCACTTTAGAGGGGCGGTCGATAAATGACCACCGATTTTCGGGCTCGAAAATTGACGTCAAAAGTGTGGCCTCAAAAGCCCCTCACCCTAGCCCTCTCCCCGAGGGAGAGGGAACTGACCGCATTGTTTATTTGAGATACGCCGACCTGATACATCATGCCGAACTCAGGTTTTGAATTCGCCACAAATCGGCTCCCTTCCCCCCTCTCCCCCTTGGGGGAGAGGGCTGGGGTGAGGGGGTGGGTATTGAAGTGCAAACCCGATGTTCGATATTCGCCCAACCATGCGACCAACGAATGACTACCGACGCGTGTATGCCCCGAAGAGGCGCGGTATACTGCCGCGCCTTTTTAGCGTCGCGCCAGCAGCCCCGGCGTGCCTTGAAAGGTGCTTGCAACCGACCGATGCACCCAAGCTGCAAGCACCTTATTGAATGTTCCCGTCTTTTAGAGGAGCGCGACTCATGACCGTGATCAAGCAAGATGACCTGATTCAGAGCGTTGCCGACGCCCTGCAATTCATTTCCTACTACCACCCCGTGGACTTCATCCAGGCGATGCACGAAGCCTACCTGCGCGAAGAATCGCCAGCGGCCCGTGATTCGATCGCGCAGATCCTGATCAACTCGCGCATGTGCGCCACCGGCCACCGGCCGATCTGCCAGGACACCGGCATCGTCACCGTGTTCGTGCGTGTGGGCATGGACGTACGTTGGGATGGCGCGACCATGAGCCTGGACGACATGATCAACGAAGGCGTGCGCCGCGCCTACAACCTGCCGGAAAACGTCCTGCGTGCCTCGATCCTCGCCGACCCGGCGGGCGCTCGCAAAAACACCAAGGACAACACCCCGGCGGTCATCCACTACTCCATCGTCCCGGGCAACACCGTGGAAGTGGACGTGGCAGCCAAGGGCGGCGGTTCCGAGAACAAGTCGAAAATGGCCATGCTCAACCCGTCCGACTCGATCGTTGACTGGGTGCTCAAGACCGTTCCGACCATGGGTGCCGGCTGGTGCCCACCGGGCATGCTGGGCATCGGTATCGGCGGCACCGCCGAGAAAGCCGCAGTGATGGCCAAGGAAGTGTTGATGGAGTCCATCGACATTCACGAACTGAAAGCCCGAGGCCCGCAGAACCGCATCGAAGAGATCCGTCTGGAGCTGTTCGAGAAGGTCAACCAATTGGGCATCGGCGCTCAGGGCCTCGGTGGCCTGACCACCGTGCTCGACGTGAAGATCATGGACTACCCGACCCACGCCGCCTCCCTGCCGGTGTGCATGATCCCGAACTGCGCCGCCACCCGTCACGCGCACTTCGTGCTCGACGGTTCCGGCCCGGCCTCGCTGGAAGCGCCATCGCTGGACGCCTACCCGGAAATCGTCTGGGAAGCCGGCCCGTCGGCCCGTCGCGTCAACCTCGACACCCTGACCCCGGAAGAAGTGCAGAGCTGGAAGCCGGGCGAAACCGTCCTGCTCAACGGCAAGATGCTCACCGGTCGCGACGCGGCGCACAAGCGCATGGTCGAGATGCTGAACAAGGGTGAAACCCTGCCGGTGGATCTGAAAGGTCGCTTCATCTACTACGTCGGCCCGGTTGATCCGGTCGGTGACGAAGTGGTTGGCCCGGCAGGTCCGACTACCGCGACGCGGATGGACAAGTTCACCCGGCAGATCCTCGAACAGACCGGTCTGCTGGGCATGATCGGCAAGTCCGAGCGTGGCCCGACCGCGATCGAAGCGATCAAGGACAACAAGGCCGTGTACCTGATGGCCGTGGGCGGCGCCGCTTACCTGGTGGCCCAGGCGATCAAGAAATCCAAGGTGCTGGCCTTCGCCGAGCTGGGCATGGAAGCGATCTACGAGTTCGAGGTCAAGGACATGCCGGTCACCGTCGCGGTGGACAGCAACGGTGAGTCGGTGCACATCACCGGCCCGGCGATCTGGCAACAGAAGATCGCCGAAAGCCTGGCGGTAGAAGTGCAGTAAGCGCTTCGCAGCCGTGAAAAAGGCCGACCCGTCATACGACGGGCCGGCCTTTTTTGTGCGCGCATGCCCGTGCGGCCGCCCTGCACATTAATGGCTATTTGGCACCTGTCAGATCTGACAGGTTACGACGTCCCCGCTTGCTGCTAGCGTCTATCCAACCACGCGCCTCGCGTGTGCAATGGATCCGACCATGGCCGATCAAGAGCTGAGCATCATCACCCCGTCCATCGCCAGCAGCGCATCGATCACCACGATCGGCAAAAGCTGGGGCGCGGTCGGCGCGACCGGCGCCGCTTCATTTGAACTGCCGCTGCCCCTGTCCGTCGGACGTGGCTGGGACCCGCAACTCTCCCTGACTTACAACAGCCAGGCCGGCAACGGGCCATTCGGCGTCGGCTGGAGCCTGGGTATTGGTCAGATCAGCCGTCGCACCCAAAAAGGCGTACCGCGGTATACCGATCTCGATGAAATCATCGGTGACGACGGTGAAGAGTGGTTGCCTGAACTCAACGACGATGGCACACCGAAGTCGCGCCTGGAAAAATCCTATAACGGGATTGAAGTCGGCTATCACAACGTGGTCCGTTACTGGCCGAGGGTCGAGGGTGACTTTGCCCTCCGCGAGCGCTGGCAACGGGCAACGAAAACGGCAGCCGAGCCACCCTTCTGGCTGATCCACGGGGCTGACGGCTCATTGCAGGTATACGGCAAGACCAGCGCCTCGCGCCGGGCCGATCCGGACGATGCGCTGCGGGTCAGCCATTGGCTGCTGTGCGAAAGCATGAACCCGCGCGGCGAGCACATCTGCTTCGACTACCTGACCGATGATCAGGATCCCGACCCGATCCACGACTACCGCGCCCAGCGCTACCTGCGCGCGGTGTTCTACGGCAACGTCAGCGCCAGCCAGCACTTGTACAGCTGGACCGTGGAAGATCCGGCCGAACTGGATTGGCACTTTCATCTGCTGTTTGACTACGGCGAGCGCACCCGCGATCTGACGCAGGCCCCCGTGTACGGTGGCGACAGCCTGCAACTGTGGGGGAAACGCCAGGATCCCTTTTCCAGCTATGGCCAGGGTTTCGAGCTGGGCACGCGGCGTCTGTGCCGGCAAATCCTGATGTTCCACCACTTCTCGCGGCCCGCCGGAGACTATCCGCTGCTGGTGCGGCGGCTGTTGCTGGAGTATCCGCCGGACGCCGGCCCCTGGACTTACAACCGGATCACCGCCGCTCACTATCAGGCCTTCGATGCAAGCGGCGCAGTGGAAACGACCCCGCCGGTGGAGTTCGATTACTCGCCCTTCGAGATCAACAAAACCGCTGCACGGCTGTTCGCCGAAGAAAACATGCCGGGCATTGAGGATGGACAGTTTTACCAGTGCGTGGATCTGTACGGTGAAGGCGTGCCGGGGTTCCTCTGCCGCTACGATCAGTGCTGGTATTACCGCGAACCGTTGCGCGCCCCATCAGGGCCGGACGCCATTACCTATGGCGCCTGGTCGGCGCTGGAGCAGATCCCGGTGGCGAATCGCAACAGCGCCGCCCGGCAGATATTGCTCGATCTGACCGGCGACGGGCGGCTGGACTGGATCGTCGCCCAACCGGGCATCAGCGGTTATCGCACGTTGAACGCCGACCGCAGTTGGGCGCCGTTCCTGCCGTTTACCGGGATGCCACTGGAGTTTTTCAACACCCTTTCGCAACTGGGCGACCTGGTGGGCGATGGCCTCAACTCATTGGCGATGATCGGCCCACGAGCCGTGCGCCTGTATGCCAACCGCCGGGAAAACGGTTTTTCCAGCGCCGAAGAAGTGCCTCGTGAAGACCATGAGGACAGTTTGCCGCTGTTCAGCAACTCACCCACCGAGCTGGTGTTTCTGGGCAACATGCTCGGCAGCGACATGAGCGAGCTGTGCCGGATCCGCCACAACGAAATCAAATGCTGGCCCAATCTGGGACATGGCAAATTCGGCACAGGTCGGGTGATCAGTGCACTGCCCTTCCAGTATGCCGAGTTCAACGTCGAGCAAATCAGGATCGCCGACATCGACGGCTCCGGTGCACCGGCCCTGTTTTACCTGAAAACCTCCGGCTTCGAGATCTACCTCAATCGCGGCGGCAATGGTCTGGAACAGACACCCGTCTTCGTACCGTGGCCGGAGGGCGTGAGCTACGATCGCCTGTGCCATGTCAGTTTTGCCGACCTGCAAGGCCTGGGTTGTGCCAGCCTGATCCTGACCGTGCCGCACATGACCCCGCAGCATTGGCGTTACGATTTCATCGCAGCCAAGCCCTATCTGATGACGGCCACCAACAACAATATGGGCTGCGCCACGCAGGTGGTGTATCGCAGCTCCGCTCAGGAATGGCTGGACGAAAAACAGCAGTGGCTGATCGAACATCCCGCCGAGACACCGGTCTGCCATTTGCCGTTCGCGGTGCAAGTGGTCAGCCGGCAACGGCAGCTGGATGAAATCACCGGCAATTGCCTGACGCAGGCGTGCCTCTATCGCGAAGGGTTCTACGACAGCATCGAGCGCGAATTCAGTGGCTTCGGCCATCTGCAACAGACTGACAGCGAAAGCGCCAGCGGCGATGACGACGTCGGCTTCACGGCACCGGTGCGGGTCTTGACCTGGTTCCTCACCGGGCAAGCCATGGACCGGCCAAGACACGGCTACTTCGATGCCGATGCCGAGGCGCACGCCTTGCAGCCAACGGTCTTCAGCCGCTATCACCCCAACGATGAATGCGATGAACCGGTGACACCGGCGGACGAAACGACACGCTATAGAATCGCTCGGGCGCTGGCCGGCGCCGTGGCCCGCAGCGAAACCTGGGCCGCCAGCGACGACCCGGCCAGCACACGGCTGCTCGCGGCTGAGGAGCGCCGTTATCTGGTGCGTGACGTGCAGCCCGCGGGCCGACACGAACCGGCCAGCGTGCTGCTGCCACTGCCGCTGGAAACCATCAGTTATCAGTACGACGGTTACATTGATGACCCGTTGTGCCGTCATGAAGTGTTGCTCAACAGCAGCCAGTTCGGCCACGCCACGCACAGCCTGACCGTCAGCTACGCGCGACGTCGCACCGCCGCCGATGCCCCGCCCTTCGACGACCCCGATGAACAACAGTGGTGGCGCGATGCGCATGACCCGGCGCAGCAGTTTTTTTATCTCAACGAAACCCGCGCGCGCGCGATCGATCTGCACGAGAAGTTGCAAGAGTGGCGTCTGGGCCTGCCCTTTGAGCAACGCAGCAATGCGCTGATACTGCCCAAAGGCAAGCACCCCGAGGGCCTCACCCCGCGGGAGGTGTCATGGGAATTACTCAAGGCGCATCAAGACTCGCCGCAATGGAACGCGCTCAGGGTGCTGACCGGGCAAACCGTGCAACGCTATCTCAAGACCGAGGGCGGCAGCCTGTTGCCCGACGGTGAAGCCGACTTCGAAGCGCTGGCCGGGCCGATGGAACTGGCACAGCTTGACCAGACCGCCCTCGACGCCTACGCCAGTCTGCCGCCGCCGTTCGATATCCGGGTCGAGTTGCAGAACATCGGTTACACCGAAATGCCGCGCTTGTTCGAAAAACCGGCTGCAACCAAGGCCTCACAGAACCTTTGGTCCGCGAGGTTCAACTACGCGAAGTACGCCGACGCCGACGATTTCTTCCGGGTCTTTGAATACCGCGAAACCCTGAGCCACGGCTGGACCAAGGCGCAGTACGACGAATACCACCTGCTGATCAAAAGCGTCGAACTGCCCGATGGCTGCGTCACCCGCTGCGAATACGACTACCACGCCCTGGCGCCAGTGCGCATCATCGACGCCAACGAGAATATTCAGGAAGCGCTCTACGAGCCTTCCGGCCAACCGTTGGCCAGCAGTTTCCACGGCACCGAAAACGCGGTCGCCGCCGGCTTCCGCCCGCTCAGCGAATACGTTCGCCCCCTGGACCTGACGCCAGATTCAGCCATCGCCGACCCGGCGGCGGCGGTACAACAAGCCGCGAGTACCTTGCGCAAGGATTTGTTCAGCTGGATGGGACGGCTGCCGTCCGTGGTCAACGCCACGCCGGATCTGCTGGCGCAGTGGCAGGCCAGCGGCGATGTGTTGCCGAGCCTGCACATTCGCGCCAGCGCGCGTCGCCGGCTGGCGCAACTGAAGGCGCCGACGCCGGCAGAACTGGCGCTGCGCAAACTCATGACCAGGGTTGCACGCCAACCGGTGCACAGCGCGGTATTCAACGCCGACCGCTACCCCGATGATCCGGTGCCGGCATTGGTGCAGATCATCATCAGCTACGTGGACGGCTTTGGCCGGCCGCTGCAAACCCTGCAACGGGTAGAGCCCGGAATCGCCTATGCAGTGGCCGAAGATGGGTCGCTGATCGTCGATCGCGGACAGCTGCGCGAGGAACACACCGATTCGCGCTGGCGGGTCAGCGCACGGGTCGAGTACAACAACAAAGGGTTGGCGGTGCGGCAGTTCCGGCCGTTTTTTGCCGACAGCCATGGCTATGTCAACGATCAATCCCTGCGCCAGCACGGCTACTTCGACCAGCTGTTCTATGACCCGCTCGGCCGTGCGATCAAGCTGATCAACGCCAAGGGCTATGTTTCCCGCGAGCATTACCATCCGTGGTACCTGGCCAAAGAGGACTTCAACGACACTGACGAGTCTGCCCTGCTGCAACCGCCGACATCAGCACAGACGTTGCAGTGATGAGCGCCAATCTGCATCGACGCACACCGTCGCTGATCGCGATCGACGGTCGCAGCTTGCCCGTACGCCAGATTGCCTACCTGCGCGCCCATGCCGATGAGCGCGCCGAGGCCCAGTTCACACGCCAGCAGTACGACGCCGCCGGCCGCTTGGTGGCGCGATTCGACCCGCGCCTGAGTGAACCCGGTGTCGCCAGCCTGTACGACCTCAGCGGCCAGCCATTGAAGATCAGCAGCGTCGATGGCGGCTGGCGCCTGAGCCTGCCCGGGCTGGCCGGACAAGCCTTGCAGCGCTGGGATGCGCGCGGCGTGCACTGGCGCAACCGCTACGACGAGCAACTGCGCAACGTCGAGATCAGCAACAGCGCCGAACCGCACAGCGAGACCTTCACCTATGCCGACGCCCGCGCCTCGGCCGATCACAACCAGCGCGGTCGGTTGCTGGAGCAACTCGATGCATCCGGCAGTCTGAGCCTGAACAGCTACAGCCTGGCCGGTGAGACGCTGCGCGAAAGCCGCCGCTTTGCCGACGCCCGGGTGTTTGTCACGCAACGCCGTTTCAGTCCACTGGGCGCGGTGCTGGAACAGACCGACGCCGGCGGCCACCGCCAGCAATCGCGCTACGACCTTGCCGGCCAGCTGCGGCATCTGCAACTGCTGCTGGCCGGGCACAGTGACTGGCAAACGGTGTTGCTCGACGCCCGCTTCAATGCCGCCGGACAAATCATCGCTCAGCAGGCCGGCAACGGCGTCGACAGCTATTGGTGCTATGAACCCGGCACCGACCGCCTGCTGCGGCAATGGGCGCAGAAAGGTGCGGAATCACCGCTGCAAGACTTCACCTATGAATACGATCCGGTCGGCAACCCGACACGCATCCTCGATCACGTTTTCAGCCCCAGTCATTTCGCCAATCAGCGGGTCGACGGCGAACGAGCATTCAGCTACGACTCGCTGTATCGACTGATCAGCGCCAGCGGCTACGACGACGCCGCCCCCAGCGACCCCCCCGGCCGGCCACAGCCGAGCGATCCCAATGATCGGCGCAATTACCTGCAGACCTACCGCTACGATCAGGGCGGCAACCTGACGGAACTGTGCCACGTGCGTGACGGCGCCTGCTACACCCGGCAAATGCGTATCGACGCGGCCAGCAACCGTGGCGTGCGCTGGAACGAAGGTGATCCCGAACCGGATTTCGACCGGTTGTTCGATCGCCATGGCAACCTCACGACTCTGCAACCGGGACAGGCGCTGCAGTGGAATGCCCGCGATCAACTGGCGGCAGTGACCCTGATCAAACGCGAAAACGCTCTTGATGACGCCGAGTTTTATCACTACAGCCAGGGCGTGCGCGTCTACAAACGCCATGAAACCTACGCCGGTTCCAGTCAGCACTTTCACGAGGTGTGTTATCTGCCCGGGCTGGAAATCCGCAGCAAGGACAACGGCGAGGAGCTGCACGTGATCGACCTCGCCACGGGCTCGGGCCACGTCAGTTGCCTGCATTGGCTGAGCGGCAAACCGCCCGGCATTGCCGACGACCAGTTGCGCTACACCCTCGACGATCACTTGGGGTCATGCGTGATGGAACTGGACCGGCAGGCACGCCTGATCAGTCACGAAGGTTATTACCCGTTTGGCGCCACCGCGTGGATGAGCGCGAGCTCGGCCGTGGAGGTCGAGTACAAGACCTTGCGTTATTCGGGCAAGGAAATGGATGTCAGTGGCCTGTACTACTACGGCGCACGCTATTACGCGCCGTGGCTGCAGCGTTGGATCAGCGCTGATCCGGGGGGCGACATTGACGGCCTGAATCTGTACGCGTTCGTCGGCAACAACCCGATCGGCTATTTCGATGACGGCGGCTACAACCGCTCGCCCCAGCAACTCAAGCGCCTGATCAGCGGGAACGCGAAGCAACTGTCCGCCATCGACAGCGGGATGCAGACGCTACAGGGTCAACTCATCGACCTGCAACACCCCGGGCAATGGCGCCGGACGCTGGCAAAAAACACGCTCTATCAAATCGGCAGCGCCGCCACTGGCTGGTTCACTTCGTTCAACGCCGCCACGTTTGCCGCCGAAGCACTGCCGCAGCTATCCGGTGATCTGATCGGGCTGACGCTGGGCAACCAGGTGGCCGACAAAGGCGTCGCGACGTTCGATACGCTGGTAGACAAAATGGCGTTGAATACCCCGATTGTCCCGCAAACCTCCACCTTCAACCGGGATGCCGTTCAGGCTGTCGGGCAGCCTGCGCCATTGCTTCCGCCCCGTGACAAATATGACGTACGCAGCCGCGAAGGCCTGCAGCAACTGGCGGTAGACAGCATCAGCAAAATTGCCGGCGCCTACGTGCCCGGGGTTGGCGAAGCCATGGCCATGGGCAGCATCGCCCAGCAGGCCCAGGAAGCGGAGGAAGGTCTGTCATCGATGAAACTGGGGAAAATCCAAGACACCCTGGATGAGCTCGATACGCTGGTTTCGCAACTGTCGGCTGCGAACAACGCAGCCTTCGCCGAACTGGGTATCAGCGAATTTTACGATGAGCGCCACCACACGCGTGACTACCTGTTCGATCTGGCCCTCAACCGTGTCGGTACGACAAAAGCCAGAACCGTACGTCAGGCAGACCTCACACGCCAGACAGGCCGCGCCCGAGAAAGTATCGCAATCGCCCGCGAGTTCCTGAGCATGTATCGGGAAAAAGTCCCCGCCATCCGTGAACGCTACCGTGCCGGTTCCGGGAGTAGGCCATGACCCTGACACCAGCGGGCGACCCTTGATCATGAACCGCAACATTCACTGGCGCACCCCACAGCTGACAGTCACTGATGGACGTGGCCTGACGGTGCGTCAGGTCGATTATCTGCGGGCGGATGACAGCCAGCCGCAGCAAACCCTGATCAGTCGGCAACGGCATGACGCGGCCGGACGGCTGATCGAACAGTGGGACCCACGCCTGTTCGACACAGCCACAACCGCCGGTCTGAGCACCGTGTACGGCTTGAGCGGTATGGCGCTGAAAGTCGACAGCGTGGATGCCGGCTGGCGCATCAGCCTGCCCGGTCTGGCGAATGAGCTGCGGCAACGCCACGATCAACGCGGCAACCGGTGGCGTTACGATTACGACCCGATGCTGCGGTTGATTGCCGTTGCCGAAAATGCGCAAGCCGATGTCGAGCGCTACACCTATGCCGACCACAACGCGGCCCCCGAACATAACTTGCGGGGTGAACTGAGTGAGCGCTCGGACCCCGGCGCCACGGTGCTCATCGACAGCTACAGTCTGGGCGGCCAGGCACTCAGCGAAGCCTGCACCTTGGCCGGCGAGCCCACCACGTTCATCACCCGAATGGCGTTCGACGCGCACGGCAACGTCTTGCAGCTCACCGATGCCGGCGGTCATCGACAATGCTCACGCTACGACGTCGCCGGACAGTTGCATCAGGCGTCGCTATGGATTGCCGGAGCGAACGCCGCGCGAACGGTGCTCGACGCAGCCACGTACAACGCTTCCGGTCAACCACTCGAACAACTGGCCGGCAATGGCGTTCGCAGCCGCCGCGTCTACGATCCCGTCGACGGCCGCCTGCTGCACCTGCTGGCAGGTAAAGACCAGGAAAAACCGCTGCAGGATCTGCATTACACCTACGACCCGGTCGGCAATATCTTACGCATCGAAGACCACACCCTGGGCACGGTGTATTTCGCCAATCAGCGCGTCGATGGCAATCGCCACTTCGTCTACGACTCGTTGTATCGGCTGATCGAAAGTCGCGGCTTCGAAGGCCAGATCCCGCAACAGTCGCCAGGCTTGCCGCAACTGATCGAGCCCATCGACCCCGGACGGCGCTTCAACTACACCGAGCATTATCATTACGATGCGGGCAACAACCTCGTCGAGCTTGTCCACATGCGCGAAGGCCACAACTTCTGCCATGAGATGAAGATCGACCCGAACAGCAATCGGGGGCTGCGCTGGAAAACCACTGACCCCGACCCGGTGTTCAGCGATCACTTCGACCACCATGGCAACCAGTTGAAACTGCAGCCCGGCGCCCTGCCTCTGGAGTGGAACAGTTACGATCAACTGGCCCGTGCCACCCTGCTGCAACACGCCAATGGCTTGCCCGACGACGAAGAAATCTACCGCTACAGCCAGGGTGAGCGCGTGTACAAATGCGCGCTGAGCCACACGCCGTCGATCACCCATCGCCGCGAGGTACGTTACCTGCCGGGCCTGGAAATCCACACCCGCAGCGATGGTCAGCAGCTGCATGTCATCGCCCTGCCGGGGGCGCGTTGCCTGCACTGGCTCAGCGGTCGACCGGCAGCCATCGAGGACGATCAGATGCGTTACAGCCTCGACGACCACCTCGGCTCCTGCGCGCTGGAACTGGATCGCCATGCGGGCGTCATCAGTCTGGAGCACTATTACGCGTTTGGCGGCACAGCCTGGTGGGCTGCCCGTTCGGCGCTGGAAGCGAGCTATAAAACGCTGCGCTATTCGGGCCGGGAAATGGACGGTAGTGGCCTCTACTACTATGGCGCCCGCTACTATGCACCCTGGTTGCAACGCTGGATCAGCGCCGATCCGGCGGGAGATATCGACGGGCTGAATCTCTATGCCTTTGTCGCCAACAACCCGGTCGGTTACATCGACACCGATGGCCAGGGGCTGGATGATTTCCTGGCTATCGAAACCCCCGATCAGCGCGATCAGAGGAAAGCGCAGAGCGCCGAGAGAAGGCAGCGCACCCGGGGCATGGAGAACCTGTCACGCCTGGTCATTCGCCACCAGAACATTCTTGCCCTGTCATCGCGCCGTGCTCGGGATGCCCAGCAACAAGTGCTCAATCAGCGCTCGACCGGGCAATTTGCCGGTTCCGTCGCGCTCCGTACCGGTGTGTATGTGGCAGGACACCTTGTCGCATACGGCGGCGGCATTCTGGTCGGCATTGGCAGTCAGGCGCTGGGCGCCATCGCTCCGGGCGCGGGGAATGTGGTGGGGGTCGCGATGGGCATTGGCGCGAAAAAAGTCATCAGTGGACTATGGGATTACGCCGCAGAGCGCACGGGCGTCGGCGCCTCGATCAAATTCAAGGCCAGCCGCATCTCCAGGGCGAAGATTGTCGAGAAAGCCGAATACAAAACCATGGCCCCGATCGATTACATGCAGCAAAAATACGCAAAAATGATCCCCGATACGCAGAAGGGCGTGCTCAAGGGTTCCAAGGAAGTCGCTTCCACCCTGATCGGCGCCGGTGCCAAGAAAATGGTGCCGGAAGCCGCCTCCGAAATCAGCGCCACGGCGAGTGCAGCGTTGGGGGCCATTGAAATAGCCAACGAAATCATCGGTGCCAGCCATGACCTCACGGCTGAAAAGGTTGCCAGGGGCATCGCCCACGTGAGCGGGCTGATCGACTATTTATCCGCCAACATGCTCGCCATCGAAAACGCCTTTGAGGCCACGGGCGTCAGCGCCATAAACACTGTCGGACTGATTGGCACAAACGCAGGCGACACACCGCAAAGTCTGTGGCAAGCCACGGCGGCCGTGATCAACGAACTGGATTACACGCGAACGATGCTGCGTTCAAAATCGCATCAATTCAGCACGGTCTGATCCACTGACGCGTGAAGCGAGAAGGATCCGCAGCCCCATGCTATCGTGCCCGCCCGTCCCCTTATCCATTAGCCCAGCATGCTGCCGACTTCCCGTATCCTGCGTCTGTCGTTGTACACCCTGCTGATCATTGCCGGTGCGGCCATTGCCGCGACCCTTGCCATCCGCCACGCCGAACGTCAGGCGCTGGAAGAGGACGCCGCCCGCGCCAGCCAGCAGTTAACGCTGTACGCCAATGCGCTGCACACCCTGATTGACCGCTATCGCGCCCTGCCCGCCGTGCTCGCGCTGGATCCGCAATTGCGTGGGGCGCTCGGCGGGCCGGTGAGTGCCGAGCAACAGGACGCGCTGAATCTGAAACTGGAGAAGATCAACGGCGCGGCGCAGTCATCGACCCTCGAACTGCTCGATCACACCGGCCTCGCGGTGGCCGCCAGCAACTGGCGCCTGCCCAGCAGCTACGTCGGCCACAACTACGGTTTTCGCCCGTACTTCAGCCAGACCCGCACTCAGGGCAGCGGGCGGTTTTACGCGGTGGGCGTGACCAGCGGCATCCCCGGGTACTTCCTGTCCAGCGCGGTGCTGGGCGACAACAATGAGTTCCTCGGCGCGATGGTGGTCAAGCTGGAGTTCCCGGAACTGGAGCGCGAGTGGAGCCAGGGCAGCGACACGCTGCTGGTCAGCGATGCGCGCGGGATCATCTTCATCGCCAACCAGCCCGGCTGGCGCTATCGCTCGCTGCGGCCGCTGGACAGCCGCGACATGGCTGAGATCAAGCGCACCCGGCAGTACGACAAACAATCGCTGCTGCCGTTGACGCATCTGTCCCTGCGCCACTTCGACGACAACAGCGACCTGCGGCGGGTCGAAGGCCCGGACGGAACGGCGGACTACCTGTGGGAATCGCTGCCGCTGACCACCGAAGGCTGGACCCTGCACTTGCTGCGCCGCCCGCAAGTGGCCTTCGAAGATTTGCGCAATGCCGGGCTGGCCGCTGCGGGTGTGTGGCTGGCGCTGGTATTTCTGCTGCTGTTCCTCAACCAGCGCTGGCGCCTGTCGAAAGTCCGTCAGCGCAACCGCGAGGAACTCGAACAGCTGGTCGAGGAACGCACCCGCGATCTGCGCACCGCACAGGATGGGCTGGTGCAATCGGCCAAGCTTGCCGCGCTGGGGCAGATGTCCGCCGCACTCGCCCACGAAATCAATCAACCGCTGACCGCGCAACGCATGCAACTGGCGACGCTACGCTTGCTGCTCGAGCACGGCCGCGTCGATGATGCGTACAAGGCGCTCAAACCAGTGGACGACATGCTCACGCGCATGGCGTCGCTCACCGGCCACCTGAAAACCTTCGCCCGCAAGAGCCCCAGCGGCCTGCGCGAACGGCTGGATCTGGCAACCGTGGTTGATCAATCGCTGCAACTGCTCGACGCCCGCCTGCGTGACGAACAGGTCAGTCTGGTGCTGCACCTGACGCGTCCGGCC
Source organism: Pseudomonas sp. 13B_3.2_Bac1 (assembly GCF_025466205.1). Lineage (NCBI taxonomy): Bacteria > Pseudomonadati > Pseudomonadota > Gammaproteobacteria > Pseudomonadales > Pseudomonadaceae > Pseudomonas > Pseudomonas sp. 13B_3.2_Bac1. The sequence goes on along the minus strand of NZ_JANLOG010000048.1, from coordinate 3,363 downwards.
TGGGTGCGGGGGGATGCGATCCGCCTCGAGCAGGTGCTGATCAACCTGCTGCGCAATGCCCTCGATGCGATGCAGGGCAAACCGTGCAAGCGCCTGGAAATCCGCCTGGAGGCCGACGAACAACTGTGGCGCCTGAGCGTGATCGACAACGGCGGCGGGATTGCCGAACAGCACTTGAACCAGGTGTTCGACCCGTTTTTCACCACCAAACCGGTGGGTGACGGCCTGGGCCTGGGGCTGGCGGTATCCTTTGCCATCGTGCATGAATCCGGCGGGCGGCTGAGTGCCGAAAATGGCGAGTCCGGCGCCATATTCACCTTGACCCTGCCGATCGATCTGGAGGCACACATCTGATGCTCAACTCAGTGATGGTGGTCGATGACGAGAGCAGCATTCGCAGCGCCGTCGAGCAATGGCTGAGCCTGTCGGGGTTCGCGGTGCAGCTGTTCAGCCGCGCCGAAGATTGCCTCGCCGCGCTACCGGCGCACTTTCCCGGGGTGATCCTCAGCGATGTGCGCATGCCCGGACTCAGTGGTCTGCAGTTGCTGGCCGAAGTGCAGAAACGTGATGCCGATCTGCCGGTGATTCTGCTGACCGGTCACGGCGATGTGCCGATGGCGGTCGAAGCCATGCGTGACGGCGCCTACGACTTCCTCGAAAAACCGTTCAGCCCGGAAACCCTGCTCGGCAGCCTGCGCCGGGCGCTCGACAAGCGTCGGCTGGTCCTGGAGAACCGTGCCCTGCACGAGCAGGCCGACCACCGCGCCAGACTCGATGCAACGCTGCTCGGCGTGTCCCGGGGCATGCAGACCTTGCGCCGGCAAGTGCTGGATCTGGCAGCGTTGCCGGTCAACGTGTTGATCCGTGGCGAAACCGGCAGCGGCAAGGAATTGATCGCGCGTTGCCTGCATGATTTCGGCCCGCGCGCCGACAAGCCCTTCGTGGCGCTGAACTGCGCGGCGATCCCCGAGCAGTTGTTCGAAGCGGAATTGTTTGGCCATGAAAGCGGCGCGTTCACCGGGGCCTCCGGCAAGCGCATCGGCAAGCTGGAATACGCCGACGGCGGCACGCTGTTTCTCGATGAGATCGAAAGCATGCCGCTGGCCCAGCAAGTGAAACTGCTGCGGGTGTTGCAGGAGCAGAAGCTGGAACGCCTGGGCTCGAACCAGAGCATTCGCGTCGATCTGCGGATCGTCGCCGCGACCAAGCCTGATCTGCTGGATGAGGCCCGCGCCGGACGTTTTCGCGAAGACCTGGCGTATCGCCTGAACGTCGCCGAACTGCGCCTGCCGCCGCTGCGCGATCGGCGTGAAGACATTCCGCTGCTGTTCGAATCGTTCGCCTTCAGCGCTGCCCAACGTCTGGGCCGCACTTTCCCGCCGTTGAGCGGGGCGCAATTGAGTCACCTGCTCAGCCACGACTGGCCAGGCAACGTGCGGGAACTGGCGAACGTCGCCGAGCGGCAGGTGCTGGGCCTCGATGAACCGGTGCAAGGCATCGACCCCGGCCAGTCACTGGCCGCGCAGCAGGAAGCGTTTGAAGCGCAATGCCTGCGTGCCGCGCTGACCCGGCACAAGGGTGATGTGAAAGCAGTGCTGGAGGAGTTGCAACTGCCGCGCCGGACCTTCAATGAAAAGCTGCAGCGGCATGGGTTGAGCCGGGAGATGTTTGTTCCGGGCAGCTGAATTTTGCAGTGTTTGATCGGGCCTCTTCGCGGGCAAGCCCGCTCCCACAGGGTTTTGTGCTGAACACAGAATGTGTGAACACCACCGACCACTGTGGGAGCGGGCTTGCCCGCGAAGAGGCCGGCACAGGCAACATTGATCCATCAGCCTGAATGAGCAATTTTCCGCTCACCACAATCCAGCCATAAGCGGATTTCCGCTCATAAAGTCTTGCCACCCCCTCTAAACCGCCCCTCTCCCCGTTGGCACAGCTCCTGCTATAGCCCCGGCAGGCTGCGTTTTTACGCGCTCCACAAAAACAATTAAACGAAGGATCCTTCAATGGATAACTCCAACGCCCTGCCCCTTGGGTCGGCTGCCGCGCCCGTCAAACAAAGAACCACCGCCAGCCGGATCAAATCGATCTTCAGCGGCTCGGTCGGCAACATGGTCGAGTGGTACGACTGGTACGTCTACGCCGCCTTCTCGCTGTACTTCGCCAAGACCTTCTTCCCCGCCGGTTCCACCACCGCGCAACTGATGAACACCGCCGCGATCTTCGCCGTGGGCTTCCTGATGCGTCCGATCGGTGGCTGGCTGATGGGCCTGTACGCCGACAAGGTCGGTCGCAAGAAAGCCTTGATGGCTTCGGTCTACCTGATGTGCTTCGGCTCCTTGCTGATCGCCCTCAGCCCGAACTACGAAACCATCGGCATCGGCGCGCCGATCCTGCTGGTCTTCGCCCGACTGCTGCAAGGCTTGTCGGTCGGCGGCGAATACGGCACCTCGGCCACCTACCTCTCGGAGATGGCGACCAAGGAACGTCGCGGTTTCTTCTCCAGCTTCCAGTACGTGACCCTGATCTCCGGCCAGCTCATCGCGCTGGGCGTGCTGATCGTGCTGCAGAACATGCTGACCACCGAACAGCTGTATGCGTGGGGCTGGCGTATTCCGTTCGCCATCGGCGCACTGTGCGCGATCGTTGCGCTGTACCTGCGTCGCGGCATGGAAGAAACCGAGTCGTTCACCAAGAAAGAGAAGTCCAAGGAAAGCGCGATGCGCACCTTGATGCGTCACCCGAAAGAACTGCTGACCGTGGTCGGCCTGACCATGGGCGGTACGCTGGCGTTCTACACCTACACCACCTACATGCAGAAATACCTGGTGAACACCGTCGGCATGAGCATCTCCGACTCGACCACCATTTCCGCCGCCACGCTGTTCCTGTTCATGTGCCTGCAACCGATCATCGGTGGCCTGTCGGACAAGATCGGTCGTCGTCCGATCCTGATCGCCTTCGGCGTGCTCGGTACAATCTTCACCGTGCCAATCCTGATGACCCTGCACACCATCCAGACCTGGTGGGGCGCGTTCTTCCTGATCATGGCGGCACTGATCATCGTCAGCGGCTACACCTCGATCAACGCCGTGGTGAAAGCCGAACTGTTCCCGACCGAAATCCGCGCGCTGGGCGTCGGCCTGCCGTATGCACTGACCGTGTCGATCTTCGGCGGTACCGCTGAATACATCGCGCTGTGGTTCAAGAGCATCGGCATGGAGACCGGTTACTACTGGTACGTGACCGCTTGTATCGCGGTGTCGCTGCTGGTGTACATCACCATGAAAGACACGCAGAAACACTCGCGGATCGTGACTGACTGATCGGGTTTTCACAGCCACTGCAACGGTGGCTGTAGGG